>QKJM01000551.1 GCA_003249315.1 Archangium sp. | reverse complement strand
GTGCGTCGCGTCTCGTCTCGTCAGTTCATCTCGGGGGAGGGGAGGGCTGTATGGCTACGAGCAGCGCCCCCAGCGCGCCCGCGTCCGTCCGGGAGGGGTCCACCCGCTGGCCCAGCAGCAGCACCAGCTCCTCGTGGATGGCGGAGAGGTTCTCGGGGGCAGGCAGCAGCCCCACCACGCGCGTGCCCGTGGCCACGGCGTCATGGGCCTGTCCCAGGGCGGTGCTCACCGCCTCGAAGGGGCGAGGATCCAACCCGAAGGCCTGGGGCAGGTCTCCAAAGGAGAGGCCGGTGGCGAGTCCGCCGAGCATGGCGTTGGCCGTCTCCAGCAGGGCCACGGCGGCGTCCGCCACGCGCAGGGTGTCGCGTGCGTCCTCCAGCGCCCCGTCGAGCCAGGCGAGTGCTTCGGCCAGGGCCTCCAGCACCCGGCGCACCAGGTCCGGCACGGTGCCCTCGGAGGGCCCCAGCGCGCGCACCTTGAGCCCGGCCTCACCCTCCACCTGGAGGCGGAAGTCCGCGAGGCCCGCGCGCAGCGCCTCGAAGAGGTTGCTCCCCACGGGGCTCATGCCGTGCCTCCCCCTGGCGCCACCTTGTAGCCGAGCAGCCGCTCACGCACGCTGCTCACGTCGGCTCGGAGTGCGTCCACCGACTCCACCGAGGGCGCGGCGCCCAGCACCTGGCCGCCCTTGTCCAGCACGTCCCGCCCCAGCTCGAGCGCCTGCGACACCGGGCCGGTGGCCTCCTTCGCCGCGCCCAGGCCCACCGCCGCCAGGTCCTCGCCGGTGGCGGAGGACAGTCGCTCCAGTCCGGAGACGAGCGCCCCGGACAGGGTGAGGAGGCCGGAGAGGGCTCCCACCTGCAGCAGTGGCTCGCGCGTGCCCTCCAGAAGGCCGTCCACCTGCTCCAGCACGCCGGCCAGCAGGTCCACCGCGGCGTCGAGCTGGGCCTGGGCCCCTACCTGCCGCACCACGGCGAGTACGGCCTCCACCGTGCTGGTGTCCAGCAGCTCGCCCAGTGCCCGTACCAGCTCGCCGGTGGCGGAGACGATGTCCGAGGTGCTGCCCACGTCCCCCGCGTCCTGGCCGCTGAGCACGCGCATCGGGCCGAGCGGATCGAACCCGCGCACCTTCGAGCCGAGCGCGGTGGCCTTGTTGCCCACCTCCTGGAGCTTCTTCAGGAAGTCGGCCGCCCCGGCCACTCCCTGGACGAGCGCGGCCGCGTCGCCGAGGTCCACGCCCGTGAGGTCCTCGAGGATGTCCACGCCGCCCTCGGCGAGCTTCTGCACGAAGTCGCCCAGGCTGTTCGCGTTGCGCAGCTCCTGGACGAGGCCGGCCACCTTGGCGGGGTCCACCTTCCCGAGCGTCTGGAGCACTTCGCTGAACTGGCCACCGGTGAGCTCGTCCGCCTTCTGCGCGAGGGAGCGGCCCAGGTCGGCCACCCCCAGTCGCTCCAGCATGCCCGGGTTGTCGGCCAGCAGCGCCGGGATGGAGGACGGGTCCTTGATGGCGTTGTAGGCGGCGAGCACGTCCTCCATCTGGACGTTCTTCAGCTTCTCGGTGATGGCGCCCAGCGCGCCCTCGTCCAGGCCCGCGGCGGAGAGGATGCCGTCGAGGTCCCCTCCACTCAGCCCCGAGGCGGCGGCATCCAGCCCCCCGGCCAGGTCGTCCATGGAGAGGTGGTCCAGCAGCCCCGGGTTGGCCTCGGCGAGCTCCGGGAGCGCGGTGACGTCCTGGACGGCGCTGGAGGCATCCACCGCGCCCGCGGTGAAGGCGGCGGCATCCGCCTCGATGCCGGCATCCACCTCGGCCTGCACGGCGGCGGGGGCCACGGGCTCCTCCACGTGCTCGCGGAGCTGGAGCCGGTACCAGTAGCGGCTGCGGTAGCCGGCCACCTGATGTACCTGCAGCGAGTCGATGAGGACGTCGGTGAAGTCCATGCCGGCGGTGATGTCCGCCGCGAAGGGGACGGGTTGCGCCTCGGCCTGCGCGTGCCGCAGCGTCTCCAGCGTCTCCAGCGCGTCCTCGCCGACCAGCAGCCCCTCGAGCCGCAGCCGCACCGCCGAGCGCCCCAGCTCCTGGAAGATGCTGCCGGACCGGCCGGGGACGTGCTGCTCCACCCAGCGCCGACCTTCGTCGGTGAGGATGGCCTGGACCGCGTTCAGGTCCCGTCTGGCGAGTCGCACCGGCATCTCA
This sequence comes from Archangium sp., assembly GCA_003249315.1. Lineage (GTDB taxonomy): Bacteria > Myxococcota > Myxococcia > Myxococcales > Myxococcaceae > QKJM01. The sequence goes on along the minus strand of QKJM01000551.1, from coordinate 4,566 downwards.
GAAGTCCACCCTGGTGACGAAGCCGTGGTGGGAGTCCAGCCGGTGGCGGACGCGGCGGACGCGCAGCGCCGGGAGTGGAGCGCCCTCGCCCGGCAGGTCCTCGACGAGTACGTCGTCTCCTGGCGTGACGCTCGGGCTGCCGAGCACCTCGAGGAAGCCGCGGACCGCACGGGAGGCCACCGCCGCCATGCGTGCCTCCGCGAGCGCTCGCGCCGCCTCGCCCGAGCGCACCGCGCCCTCCATCACCTGGGGGGGCCGCTCTCCCTCCTGGCCCGGGGTGACGGCGCCGGACGCACCGAGCGCGGCCTTGCCGCTGACGCTCTCCAGGTCCGTCACCAGCCAGTGCGCCTTGTCGCTGCCCTGGGTGTCGGCGGCGCCCTCGCCCCGGACGACGACCGAGTCGAAGGCGGGCTGCGCGGACTCGAGGTGGAATTGGAGGACGTCCCTTCCGTAGCGGAAGGTGTGCCGGGTGCCCTGCTCGGAGGGCGTGGTGAAGCAGACGCGGCCCTCGCCGTCGGTGTAGAGGTCCGCTCCGCAGAGCTCGGCGAGCCGTTGCAGGTGGCGCAGCGCCCGCGGGCCCCGGTGCAGGGTGTAGCGGCCCAGCGTGGGACCGTCCGCGATGGTTCCCGCTTCGAGCCCCGCCTGGCCGAGCACGTCGCGCACGATGGCCCCGGCCGTCTGGTCTTCGTAGTACCCCTCCACGTCCATGCGGGCGAGCTTCGTCAGCCCATCCACGGCGGAGATGCGCAGCGCGGTGACGGTGCGGGTGCTGCCGAGCACTTCGCCGGTGAAGATGGGCGTGAGCCCGCGCTCATCCCCGAGCGATACCCGCACGCGGTCTCCCAGGGAGGGCGGCGACAGCGAAGGACCGGCCAGCTCCACCACGCACCGTCCACCGGCTCCCCCCATTTCGAGTTCGCCGACGAGGGAGAGGAGCTGCCGCGCCTCCGGGCGGGGTGTGGTGCTCGCGGTGAGCGGGCCGATCTCCACCTGGCCTTGCACCACGCGCATGGCTCAGACCTCCACTCCTTCCCGGCGCGCCTCCTCACGGAGGACGTCCACGAGCGCTTCCGAGAGCTGCTCCCTGTCCAGCGCCCGCAACCTGTCTGACAACCAGACAGGTTCGTGCGCGTTGTCGGCCGGCTGGGGCTCCATGGTGAAGGGGGATGGTGGGGGTGACGGGCTGGCTGGCGGCGTGGATTCCACCACCACTGGATTCACCTCCCGGCCCGTGGGTAGCCCGGCGATCCGAGCGGGGGCGGGGAGGGGTGTGAACGGCTCCAGCATGTGCGCCAGCGCGGGCGCCGGGTAGAGGACGAGCTGGGGCGGCGGGCTCTCGGCGGAGGAGGCTCCTGGCGTCGTCGTGGAAGACCGGGCCTGCCTGGACGTGGCTGGCGGCGGAGCAGACGCCTCCGCTGGAGCGGTCGAAGCGAGTGGAGCCGTCGAAGCGAGCGGAACGGCCCGCGGCGCTGGTGTCGTGGGAGGGGCCAGCGGCGCGGATGACGTGGCGGTTCTCGGGCGAAGGACGAGCCTGGGCAGGCTCATGGTGGCCACCGGCGGCGTCTCGGCCCTGGTGGCGGGTGGCGGCTCGAGCGAGCGCGCGATGGAGCGGGCCTCGGTGGAGTCGGAGGCGTCTGGCGCGGACAGGCTCGGCGGCGAGGAGGGGGGGCCTGGTGGCTCCGTGGCGGATGGCACCTGCATGGGCATGGCAGGCCGTGGAGGAGTGGGCGCCGCCTCTGCCCTGAGGGCGGACTCTTCCCTCGGAGCGACCGAAGCCGGTGGAGCGGCTGAAACCAGCGGAGCGGTCGATGCCTGCGGAGCGGCCCGAGGTGCTGGGGTCGCGGGGGAGACTCGCGGGGAGGGCGCGTGGGTGTTCCTCGGGCGAAGGACCAGCCTGGGCAGGCTCACCGTTGTCACCCGGGGTGTCTCGGTCTCGGCGGCAGGTGGTGGCTCGAACCTGCGCGCGGCGACGTCGGATTCGACCGAAGTCTCGGGAGCTCCGGGGCTCGGAGGTACGGCGCCACTCCTGGCCGCCAGGGGGCTCGGTATGGCCCGCATGCCCCGCATCACTCCCGCCGGGAGCACGGGCGGTTCCTCGCGCGAGACCTCCGCCACGCTCTCCGGCGCCATGAGGAAGGGTTCCTGGGATGCCTCGGCGGGAGGCGTCACGCGGAGGCCGAGGGCCTGGTCGACATCCCGGAGGACACCGCGAGCCGGCCTGAGGAGGACCTCCATGAGGTGCTGGCGCGAGGGAGCACTCATGCTGGTTCGTCCTCGATCTGGATGACGATGGCGTCCGGGAAGTCCGCGAGGCGCGGAGGCCTCGAGGGCGCGCGAGGCGTGGGAGTCGGTGCGGGAGCGGGTTGGTCGCCACCCCGCACCCGGTCGAGCAGTCGCAGCAGCAGGTCCACCTCGGAGGCGGGCGTGGCCCACACCTGGGAGGGCGTCCAGCCGAGCTCCCGGCACAGGCGCAGCGTCATCGCCGCGGCCTCTTCCGAGTCGGCGAGCTGCTCCTCCCACTCGCCGGGGACGTTGAGCGCCACCACCGCGTCCAGCAGGGCCACCGTGCTCTCCGCGTCGAGGGTCTCCACCCGCGCGCCCGGAGGCTCCACCAGGTCCACCGAGGCCTCCACCATGGCGGCGAGGTAGGCCCCCGCATCGAAGGAGCGCTCTCCACCCGAACCAGCCCGGAGGCTCCGGCCCTGCGCGCGCAGCCGCTCGCCGCACGTCCAGGGGCGCAGCCGTACGCGGCACGAGGCCAGCGCCAGCCAGCCAGCGGGGTCCGGTCGCGTCCGGGGCTCTCCACCGCCCACGGCCCACCACAGGGCCAGCGGGGCGAGTTCCTCCTCGTGGGTAGGGCCTTGCTCGCAGCGGGCCAGCACTTCGCCACAGAAGGCACGCTCGTCCAGCGTGAGTCCCGGGCCCTCCGCGCGCAGGTGCCGTCCGAGCGCGCGCAGGTGCTCGCCGCAGGTCCACGGCGACAGCGTGATGCGCTCTCCGCTCCGCGTCCAGACGTGGAGTGGTTCGTGGAATCCCTGGAAGTGGACCGGGTATTGGCTCCCGTCCACCTCGAGGATGCTGGTGGCCTCCATACCTACTCCACGCGCATTCGCGTCGAGCTGAAGACGTAGGTGGTGAGCGCCGTGCCCCCCGCATCCATGCCGAAGGACTTGGACTCGAGGAAGCACTGGTCGAAGGCGTAGGTGGCGGCCTGGTCCGTCGTCTGGATGCCCTTGCTCTTCGACAGGTTCGCGACGAGCTGGAAGCCGGTGCGCCCCTCCAGGAGCTGGTTCAGCTTCGGGCTCGCCGAGCGCACCACCAGCTCGCCCTGCACGGTGCGCAGGCCGAAGCTCACGTCGATACGCTCGTCACTGCCGATGGCGCGGATGTCCTCGCGCTCCGTGACGACGCGGAAGGCGAGCGAGTGCAGCCCCTCGAGGGGCTCGCCATCCACCAGGATGCTGCTGCTGTTGGCCGAGAAGATGGTAGGCATCGCCTGCGTTCCTCATCAGGTCTGTATCTGGATGGTGGCGTAGATGTAGTCCATGGCGCGCACCGGCCGGACGGCGATGTCCACCCGGACGATGCCCATCGCGAAGTCCTGCTGCGAGGAGTAGACGTCCACCTTGAAGGCGGGATCGCTCCCATCGGTGGAGGGGACGATGGCGCCTTCCTTCTCCATCTGCAGGAGGAACTCGGCCAGCTTCTGCTTGAGCGCGCTGCGTCCGTCGGCGGTGTTGAGGCTGCCGATGAAGAGGTCGCCCAGCATCTTCACCCCGCGCACGGCGCGGTCGGCGATGCGGCGGACGTTGATCTGATCTCCATCGGTGGTGAGCCCGCGCAGCACCACCAGACCCTTGCTCGGCTCGGAGGCCACGGTGGCCACGTTGCCGCCCACCAGCGTGTTCTGGTCGTCGATGCCGATGGGCTGGAGCCGCCCCAGGCCCGAGACGCGCTTGAAGGTGGGGGAGTGGTAGTAGGGGAGGCTGCCAATCATCCCCGCCACCGCGCCCGTGGTGCCATGGGGAGACACCAGCACGAAGCGGTCGGACACCAGGCTCCTGGCCATCTCCACCTGCGCGCGGGCCGGCGTCTTCGGAGGAGCCTGACCGAAGCCGAGGCGCCCCTTGGCGTCGGCGCTCATCACCTGGCAGTGGCTGATGACGTCGCTGTAGACCTTGATGACCTTGTCGAGGTCCCCGAAGTCCTGGACGGCCGCGAGGACCATGTCCACGTCCGGCTCGTTCTTGAGATGCTGGAGCGCGTCCGCGTAGGCGGTGGCACCCGCGTCCTTGCCCTTCTGGTCGAAGGCATACTGCTGCCCATCCAGGGGCCAGCCGACGCTGCCCACCACCAGCTCGAAGTCGCGCTCGCCCTCGGGCTTCTGATCGCGCAGGCGGCGCAGCTCCTGGGCCAGCCGGGACTCATCGCCGGGGAAGCTCAGCCCCTCGAAGGTGGCGAGCTGCACGAAGTCCGCCGCCGCCTGGGCGCGCTTGAGCAGCGTCACCGTGGCGTTGCCCGCGTCGTCCACGCTGGCCGTCACCTTCAGGTCCGGCCCTTCTTTTA
>QKJM01000244.1 GCA_003249315.1 Archangium sp. | reverse complement strand
GCCTCCTCCTTCAACTGGTGCGTGCCCACCGTCTGGTGCGCCAGTTGGCCCTGGATGGAGCCCGCGTCCAGCGTGCCGTCGATCGTCGTCGAGCCGATGACGTGCAGGTCTCCCCGCAGCGTCGTGGGCCCGTCCCTGCCCGGCCCGAGGCCCGCGCGGGTGAGCGGTGCGAAGAGCACTCGCCGATCCTCCACCTGCACCTGGCCCTCGGCCTCCACCCGCAGCACCGCCAGCAGTGTGTAGTGGTGCCTTCCTCCCTCGGGTGGTCGCGCCAGCGGATGGCCCTGTGCATCCGTGGGCCACTCCACCGTCGCCGTGCGCGTGCGCGCCGGAATCAGCCAGTGGTCTCCCGTGCGGTATCCACCCCACCCGGTGAACTCCACATGGATGCCATGCTCCAGCTCCACCTTGGTGGGCGCATGGGGATCCTTCCCGGGTTCTCCCACCGGCTGAGCGTTCGGCTCCTGCACTGGAGTCCGATCCCACCGCCGCAGCAGTGGCCGCGTCCTCCCCGGGTCGCTCCCGAAGCCCTCGGGCACGCTCCCGTCCAGATCCACTTCGTACCGGTCCTGGGAGATTCGGACCACGCGGCGCAGTGGCGTGGGCTCACCGAGCAGCACCGAGCGCTCGTCCACCGTCTCCACCACGTCACCCACGCGCAGCTCCACCCCCCGCGTGCCCACCGGAGAGATCAGCCGTACCCGCGTGCCCCGAGCCTCCCGCTGCACCGAGGCCACCGGCAGCGCGTCGATGCCGTTGTTACGTGACCACTTGAAGCTGGCGATGGGTCGCACCCGGAGCGGCGCGCCCAGCTCCAGCGGCAGTGGCCGGGTCAGCAGCAGCTCCCGCCCCTCCTCGTCCACAGACGCCAGCCGCGTCAGGTGGCGGCCCTTCTCCGCCAGCACCTCCACCGGGCGTCCCTCGCGCCACAGGCGACCGTTCCACCGCTCCTCCTCGTGCAGCCGAAGCCGCTGCGGTTGGTCCGGTACGCTCTCCACCCGAGGTCGGGGCCACGGGCCCTCGCTCTCGTGTGTCTGCCCCGCGTGCTCTCCCTCGTCGTGTACCTCCACCCGGTAGAGCTGGTTGCCCGGCAGTTCCGTGGCCTGATCCCGCTCGCGCCAGGCCTTCAGCTCGCCCGCGTGCGTGTGCCGCGACAGGAAGTGCCTCCAGGCCCGGTCCTCCTCGCCCCGGTCCGGTGCATCCGGATCCCCGTCCACCCGCAGCGTGCGCACCTGCCACACCGTCTTCGTGCGCACCGCCGTGTCCGGCCCGCCCAGCGCCACCTCGCGGATGCTCGGATCCTGGTGGGCTCCCAGCGTGCGCTGCCACACATCCAGCACCGCCAGGTACACCCCGGGCTCGCTCGGCGCCTGAGTCCCCGGCGCGTCCGGCTGGGCGTCCAGAGCCACCGGTGCTTCGTTCTCGCACAGCACCCCGTCCACGTAGTAGCGGCCCGGGCCGATGAGCAGCCGCCCGTCGGACACCTCCAGGGCGAAGCCCGCCTCGTCCACCGGCGCCCCGAGAGGGCCCAGCAGATCCTTCGTGCGCTGGCGAAGGTGGTGCGCGGAGATGTCGACGTGCTCGTTCCAGTCGGCGTCTAGTTGCACGCGCCCTTGCTGCATGCGCACGCCGCTGTAGTGCTTGAGAGGATTGAAGGTGGAGCGTGAGTAGTCGCTCGTCATGGCAGTAGACTCAGTCGATGAAGAAGACGCCAGCGCTCAGTCCGGCGGGCAGGTATTCCTCGAGGACTCCCCGGAGCGCGGTGAGTCGTCGCTCTTCCTGGAGCGGGTGGTAGACGCCGAACTCTCCCCCTTCCCGGGCGCCGTTCCGCAACTCTTCCGGGCCGACGTCCGCGAGCCGCGCATAGCCGGGCTCGCCAGGGGAGAGTGACACGAATTCAGGGCTAGAGGCGATGGTTGCTTCTCCGGGCGCTCCCCCGGTCGCTTCCAGAGGTGCGGAGAAGAGCAGACAGCGGTGCCGTGGCAGGTTCCGCGAGGCCCACGGCAGCGCACAGTAGCGCAGCATGCTCGTCTGTACGTGATGCACCTCCACGTCGTGGGTGAAGAGGCAGTCCTCGGCCAGGCTCAGGGACTCCACGTGGACGGAGCCGAGCACGGTGGTGCGCGTCAGCCGCGTGGAGGGGCCGGGCGAGCGGGTGTCCTCGCCGCCCAGGGCCGGGCGCCCCTCTTCTCCGTGGAGGACGCAGTCGGACACCTCCAGGCGGGAGGTGTGTCCGGGCAGGTACACGGGGCCGAGCAGGCTGCCACGCAGTTGTACGTCCAGGAAGGCGTTGGTGGCATGGGGGGCATGCAGGGGGCCATGCATCGTGCAGTGCGAGACGGTGAGGCTCAGTGAGCCGCGCACCTCCAGGCCGCGTAGCTGGAGCCCGTTCAGCGTGAGCTCCGCGTCCACCTCGTTCTTCGCGCGTACCGTGTACGTGCCCTGGGGGAGAGCGTGCTCCGCGTGCTCCGTGAGCTCGTTGGCCAGCAGCATGCCATCCAGGGTGGGGAGCTCGCCCTCGGCCGCCTCCACGCGCAGCGTGCTGCCCTTGCGCATGTGAATCGGGAAGGAGGCCTGATCCGGGGAGGGTGCGTAGGTGGCGCTGTCGAGGAGGAGGATGAGGCCGTGTGTACCGGGAGGCTGATGCGCCCACGCGGCCAGCGCCTCGAACAGGGTGTGGAAGCGCGTCGTCCCTGGCTCCTCCGTCCAGGTGCTCGGGGCCTGCTTGCACACCTCGGCTCGCCAGGCGGGTCTGGTCGCCTCGATCGAGGCGTCCGCGTCCGGGCGAGGGTAGGGGCCGGCCCCCAGGTCCGTGGCCCGGCCAAAGGCCCAGCTCACCCGAGGCTTTCGCTCCTCGGTGTCCTCTCCGAGGGAGAACGCCAGCCGCCCCCGCTTCACGTCCACCGCCACGCGCGGACTCAGGCCCAGCCGTCGCGCGGTGAGGCTGTCCTCGGGGTCCTCCTCGGTGCGCAGGTACGCCGTGTCCTGGGGCGCCTCGACGAGGATGAACAGCAGATCCCCATGGGACAGGGCGTGCCAGCCCTCGTGCGCGGGAAACTGTCGCCGCAGCTCATGGGCCATGCCCTTGGGAGACTCGCCGAGGGGCACGGAGAGCGTCATGGACGCATGCTCGCCCAGCCGCAACCGCAGCCGGCCCTGGCGGGTCTCACCGGTGGCGGGAGGCAGCTCATGGGAGACGAGCACCGCGACGCGCCGGGCGTGCTTCGGTGTCAGCCCCAGGGCGTGCGCGCTCTCCGCGTCTCGAGGCCCAGGGGCGAAGCGCACCGGGTGCGGCCCCTCGAGTGGTTCGCCGGGTAGCACCAGGAGGTGCGCGCCCGACGGCAGGACGCGGGCTTGCGCGAAGGCGGCCCGGGGACTGGCGTGATGCAGGGCTGCCTCCAGGGCGGCTGCGAGCGTGGAGAGGGAGTCCGTGGCGTGGTGGTGCAGGTGCAGGAGGTGAGGTCCTTCGTCTCCCATCCACACCTGCAGCTCCACGTGATGGGAGAGCGAGTCCAACCGAGGGTGGCCGGAGCGCAGGCCCACCAGGGATGGGCCCGGTCGCTGCCAGTCCTTCAGGTCTTGCGCGACGAGGTCCACCATCGGCACGGGGGTGTCGTCCCTGTACACCGCGAGGTAGGGCTCATGGCCTTCCAGGTGGCTCTCCGGCGTGAGGAGCTCATGAGTCTCCAGCAGCGCCCGCGCCCTCGTCACGTCCGCTTCCAGGCGCCCGGGCGTGAGGGGCAGCGGCATCTCCAGAGAGGGCGGCAGGAGGGGTCTCCGCTCCCGCCGCAGCAGGGTGAAGAGGTGGGTGTCCTGGCCGAGTGAGTGGAAGGTGTAGCGGCCCTCGCCCACGCGCCCCGGCTCGGAGTACTCCACCGGGTACGCCTGCATGCGGCTCAGCAGGAGGCCCACGTGGAAGGTGTTGAAGAGGCCCCGCGGCCCCACGGTGTCCCCACCTCCCCGCACGTCCGCCAGGTGTCCGGTGCGCGCGCCGCCGGGGGCCAGCAGGGTCGGTGCTCCCCGGCGTACGTCCACCGCGCGTCCGTGCGTCAGGTGTACGTGCTCCAGGTGCTGGGTGGCCGCCAGGTATTGGAAGGACTCCAGCACCACGGCGTTCCAGTGGCACGTCTCCCAGATGACCTCCCGCAACGTGGTCGGCAATCCCTTGCGGCGGCGGTGGCGAAGCGCGTTGGCCACACGTGCTCGCAGCAGGTACTCCGGCGCGCCAGTGAGCTGCTCCACCGGCACGCCCACCAGCTCGCCGATATAGGGAACGAGCTGCTCCTCGCAGGTCTCGATGAACCAGTCGTCGTAGAGCTGGCCGATGTCGGCGTGCAGCCGCTCGTACTCCTCGCCCATGACGCCGAGGAGCGCACGCAGTGGACCTCCCCTCTGCTCATCCAGGGCGCGGTGGATGAGGGGAAGCAGCTCATACAGCCGCTGGGGGCCGGAGAGACTCACGGATTCTCCTCCACGGTGAGGGTCAGCCCTGTCTTCACGTCCAACAGCAGCATCTCCGCGGGCACCACCCGCTGCTGGTGCGCATCCCAGTGGATGTCGCCGGCCGGGAGCAGGGGGGGCGCGGGGCTCGTGTCGGTGGAGCCGAAGGGACGCAGCGTGGTGATGCGCACGTTGAGCACCCCGGGCAGGGCGCTCAGCCAGAGGAAGATGTCCGAGGTGGCCACCGGCTGTGCCAGCTCGCGCCGCGCGAAGCCGTACGCGTCCGCGAGCACCCGCCGGGCGTTGTCGGCCACCTTCTCGCCGTCGAAGTCGGGGTCCAGACTCAGCACCACCCCCAGCTCGAAGTAGCGAGGCGTGTAGGAGCCCAGGTCCACCGTATGGGTGGAGGAGCGGAAGCGCTCCAGGGCCTGGCGCAGGGCCACGTCCAGCGAGGAGCCCGGCAGGAGCTGGTGCTGGGAGGCCTCCTCCGAGGTGGCCACGGTGAGGAAGAGGATGTGCTCGCTGCCATTCCACACCTGGCGCGCCCGGACGCGGTCCACGCCGGGGTAGGTGCGCACGAAGTCCTCGAAGTCGCGTGGCGAGACGATGCGCTCTAGCGTGCGTACACGCAGAGGGGCGCGGGCGCGCAGGGAGGAGGAGGACTCGGCGGCGGTGCCCCCGCTGGCGGGCAGGGGGTTGTTCACGGAGCCGAGCCCCAGGGGCCGCTGGCGAATCTGTCGGATGCGGCCCGGCTCCACGTTGCCCTCTGGCCCTCCGCCCATGCGGTAGATGGCGGTGACGTTCTCCTGGCCCGTGGGCAGCCGTGCTCCGCGCACGCCGTCGCCGAAGGTGACCAACGTCGTTCCATCCGACTGCTGTCGCAGCAGGTAGACGTAGCTGTCCGGGCCCTGCTGGCTCCAGTTCGTCACCCGGTGCCAGCGCCGCCCGTTCACCCACACCTCGAGCTGAGGCACGGGCCCGTCCGCGGTGGCCACCCACGCCAGGGGGGCGCGCTTGAGTCGGAAGGTCTGGAAGGACCGGGCGGCATCACCACTACCCAGCACCTCGGGGAGGGGGATGGTGGCGCCGTGGGTGGCCTCGACCACGTTGCCGTGGATGACGAGGGAGTCCGGATCCATCAGCTCCTCGAGCGCCGTGTCCAACTGGAGCCAGGTGACGCCGGGCCGGCTGGCGAGGACGTTCGATACCCGGCGCCGCTCCACGACGGACTGGCCTCCCTTCTCCGAGGGTAGCAGGGTGAGCTGTCCAGGCGCGAAGGCCGCCGTGCCGATGAAGCCGCGCTCGGTGCGCAGCAGCCACGTCACACGGCCCTGCTCGTCCTTCTTCGTGGGGTTCGGCCTCTCCATCACCTCCAGCACCTCGCCGGGTGAGACGGACTGGTGCTCCCGGCCTTCCTCCGCCACAAGGAGTGGGAGGGGGCCGTCGGGCAGCCGGACACGCATGCGCCGCCCCTCCACCAGCACCGTGCGCCCGGTGGGGTCCGGGAGGACGCCCTCCAGCAACAGCCGCTCCCCCGTGTCGGGCGGCGTGTCCCGGGGCTCGCGCACCAGCGTGTCGAAGGTGCCGTCATCGTCCAGCACCGCGTCCAGCCGGTGGCTCTCGCTCAAGGGGGCGTTGTCGCGCACCTGCGAAGCCAGCAGCGGCAGGCGGAGCCCGGCGGTGTGGATGCGCGCCAGGCCTCGGTCGAAGTCCACCACCTCCTTTCCGGGCTCCACCCCCACCCGGGAGACGAGCTTGCGTTGGTCGAAGTCCACCACCTGCGCCTCCTCCACCGAGGCGAGGGTGAGGAAGGCGCGGCGCACCGTTCCGTCTTCGGTCGCCTGCGCCAGCACCAACGGTTGGCCCACCGCCAGACGAGGCTGCACGCGCGTCAGGTCCAACTGGCCCGGCATGAGGGGCCAGCCGGGCCACTGCTTCTCCTTCACGCCGCATTGAGGCGTGAGAGCGACGAGCTGGAGGGAAGAGAGTTCGGCCACGGCCGTGGCCTCTACCGGCTCCAACGCGGGCGGCCGCACCCAGGATGCGCCTCCGTCGTGGGACAGGAAGACTCCGAGCGAGGTGGCGGCCAGCAGGGGAGCGGGGCGGCCTCTCGCGGGGAGGCCCGACGACAGGGAGTACACCGCGGCCTGGCCCTGGTCCGCTTTCGGCGTCACTGGCGCATACGTGTGTCCACCATCGGTGGAGCGGTGCAGCGTCCCGTCCTCCAGCGCGACGAAGAGGCGGCCCTGCTCGTCCACCAGGGCCGCCACGGCCGGCTGCCCGGCGCGGGCCGGCTCCTTGCGCTCCCACTTGTCGCCCAGTCGTC
>QKJM01000103.1 GCA_003249315.1 Archangium sp. | reverse complement strand
ACCTCGACGAAGTGGTTGCCTCCGCCAATGGTGGCCAGCCCCGGCTCTCTCACCACGCCTTCTCGCAGCAACCCCGAGGGCGCCCAGGTCGTGTCCCCCTCGAGAGCGCCTCCCAGGTGGACGCGGGCCAGCTCCCGCTCCAACTGCCCCAGGTCCGCGCGCGCCACCATGCCGAGCGGTTCCTCCATCGTCTCCAGCAGCCAGCCCGGCAGGCCATGGCGGAAGAGCGCCTCCACGGCCCGCGAGCCCAGCGCCACGTCCCGGGTGCCGAAGAAGTAGTGCCCCTTCATCCGCTCGACGAAGGCGTCTCGGCGCGCGAGGAAGGCCTCCACGGGGAGGTCCGCCACGTGCAGGCGCATGCCGCAGTTGATGTCGGTGCCCACCGCGGCGGGCACCACCAGGCCCTCGGTGTGCAGCACCGAGCCGATGGCCACTCCCGAATCCCCGGGGTGGAAGTCCGGCGTGGCGCGCACACGTTTGACGGAGCCGCCGTCCGGGTGCTTCAGCGCTGCGAGGTGGGCGAGCTGCCGGAAGGCCTTGCCCTCCACGGGCAGCTCAGGTGGGAGGAGCACCTCGGCGGGGGGCGCGTTGGCGTCACCCCGGAGGCGCACGGTGTAGAGGCGACCGTCGTACGTCACCTCGAGCCCCTCGCGGGCAAGCGCCCGCAGGAGCCGATTCAGTTTCGGCTGCATGACCTTCTCGGAATCTGGCCCGCGCCCGGGAGGACACGGGGGACCTGTGCGAATGGATTCGAGACCTCGGGTCAGCAGCCGCGGTCGCGGAGCGGCAATCGCCGTCCGTCACGGGCAGGGACGCAGGCGCGGTGGGGTTCCTGACGGATGCGTTGGGGGAGGCGTGTCGTTTACGGTGCGGCTGCCCCGGCATCTGGCGGGGAAGGGGGCGCACTGAGGCTCTCCATCCCTCCGTCTCCTGGAGAACCCGCGTCCCAACCCGCGTCGGGAGTGCTTCCGCCCAGGTCCGGGGAGGGCGCCGGTGGGGGTTCCTGGGGCACGGCGACGAGCTTGCCGTCCCTCCACTGCCATTTGGTCTTCGGATCAAAGGGATACGGAAACATTGAACTGCCTGGAACGTTTCCTGGTCCCTCTTCGATTGGCTCGAACCCCTCGATCGGCTCGATGATCATCACCCCGGGCATGTTCACCGGTTCCGTGATGATCTTCAGGACTCCACTGTCTGGCTTGTCCAGATCCTCCAGAGCAGGGGTGGCTCCCGATTCCGTGGCGACTATCACCGTTCCGCCGTCGGGTGTCTTCAGGCTCCAGATGTGATCATCCTCATCGATGCCATCAATGACGCGCCGAAGGATGCGGCCATCCTTGCTGATCGCGTATTTCGCGCCCGAATCCATGGCGTGCGTCGTGCGACCGCAATAGGCGAGATCCTCGTCGACGTAGACGAAAATGATGTCCTCTCGACGGGTGAATCGGAACGTATGTGCCTGCTGTCTAGCCGTGCATGACAGGTCCAGCTTGGAAGTATCCGGAGGAAAGAGGTCATTGGCGACAATCATCAGCGCACGCAGCACCTCGCCATCCAATTCATACGTCTTCTCCTGTGCTTTGATATCGACAAAACCACTTCCTGTGGACAGTGGGAAGATGATCGATCTGTCTTGCTCTGGTCGTGTTGAGAAGGGTTCCCATTTTCGTGCGCAGCTCGCGAGCGCGATGGTAATGACGAAAATCAGCTTTCTCGGAGTCATGAGGCACCCTCAATAGGGAATCCGGCTGGAGTCTTCACTGGATTCTTTCGAATCGATAGGTTCTGTCATCGAGCCACCTGAGGGACTCATGCTTCGTCTTTTTCCATCGGCCCTGTGTCTGGACCCACATCATGACCTCGCGTGTGGCTGGGATATATTGATAGAAGCCATCGCAGGTGGGGGCTCCGGGGCTCTTTGAGTGCGAGAAGAAAGCGATGATCGAGAGCCGGATTCTGCCTTTCGTTGTCTCGACTTCCCAGTCGTGATGGTTGGCCATTTCTTCGATGAAATGGTAATCGATCGAAGAAAGGGGTGTGCCGAAGGGGTGGTTGTGAAGAGCGAAGATGTACTTGAGCTCGCCTGGCGCGTAACGTGAGTCATCCACGAACGTGGGAAGCAAACAGCTTTTCTTTCCGGTCACGAGGTCGTCCGGCTTTGGCCGATCTGACAGCATGCTCATCTCGTACTTGTGCTCCGGCGTGTAATACAGCCAGGCGCAATACTCGGTCGCGGTTCTATGGGCCAGCTCGGGGTTCGAGTCCCGGAGGTGGCCCACAGTGGCGTGGGGTTTGGAGAGGAGCAGCGGGCAGGCCGCCAGCAGCGCGTCCGTGTAGGAGTCGAACGGCCCGAAGTTCTTCATTGGTCCCGGAATGTGCTCCTGGTCCTCCCCGGGGCCGGGCCGCCAGACGCCTTCGATGGGTCGGGGCGACGCGCACCCCAGACCGAGGAGGAGTGGAACCAGGAGACGCCTGGGGAGTTGCCTCGCTCCGGAAATGAGGCTGGGGTTGATCACGCACCACACTCTACAGGACTCGGGCACCGTCCGTGCGAAGCTGCGCGGCCATGTACATCCGTCTGCTTGCCGTCTTCCTTCTCTTCTCCACCGCCTGTGCCACCGCTCCGGTCGCGCGTCCGCCGGTGGCCGCTCCCGAGCGTCCCTTCGGCTCGTTGAGGGAGCAGGCCGAGCGTCAGCAGGCCTGGCTGCGCGAGCGCATGGACGAGGCGCTGCCCGCGCTGATGCGTCAGTACGGCATCGAGATGTGGGTGGTGCCGATGCGCGAGTACAACGAGGATCCCGTCTTCCCCGCGCTGGTGTCCGCGCAGACGTTCGCGGCCCGGCGGCGCACCATCTACGTCTTCCACGATCGGGGGCAGGAGCAGGGCGTGGAGCGGATTGCCCTGGGCGGCTGGTCGCAGGGCGGGGTGTACCTGACGCGGCGCTCGAGTCGGCAGGTGGACGGGGGCGGGGTGACACGGCAGGCCGAGCTATTGGGGCCGGACCAGTGGCTGGTCCTGAAGGAGGTGCTGGAGGAGCGGCAGCCGAAGGTGGTGGGCCTCAACGTGTCGCGCACCTTCGCCTTCGCGGACGGGCTGACGCACGGCGAGTACCAGGGCATGGCCGAGGCGCTCGGCCCCGAGTGGATGGCTCGGGTGAAGCCGGCCGAGGGGCTCGTGGTGGACTTCCTCTCCTGGCGCGGCGAGGACGAGGCGCGCTTCTACGAGGACCTGACGAAGCTGGCGTGGAACATCATCGAGACGGCCTTCTCCCATCAGGTGATTCAGCCCGGGAAGACGCGGACGAGCGATGTGGTGTGGTGGATGCGGCAGCGGCTAAGCGACCTGGGGCTGGACACGTGGTTCCAGCCCACGGTGGACGTGCAGCGCCAGGGTGTGACGGAGGAGGAACTGGGCGAGTCCCCCGTCATCGAGCGCGGGGACGTGCTGCACTGCGACTTCGGGGTGACGGCGCTGCGGCTCAACACCGATACGCAGCACATGGGCTACGTGCTTCGCGAGGGCGAGACGGACGTGCCCGCGGGCCTGAAGGCGGCGCTGGCTCGCTCCAACCGGTTGCAGGACATCGTCGTGGAGGAGCTGCGTCCGGGCCGCACGGGCAATGAGATTCTGAAGGCCTCTCTGGCTCGGATGCGTGAGGAGGGCATCGACGGCACGGTGTACTCGCACCCCATCGGCCTCAACGGGCACGGCGCGGGGCCCATGATCGGCCTCTGGGACAGGCAAGAGGGCGTGCCCGGCAGGGGTGACCACCGGGTGATTCCCAGCCAGTGGTTCTCCGTGGAACTGCAGGCGACGAGCCCGGTGCCCGAGTGGGGCGGGCAGAAGGTGCGCTCGGCCCAGGAGGAGGACGTCATCCTGGACGCGAGCGGCAAGGTGCGCTGGGCCTGGATGCGCCAGACGGCCTTCCACCTGGTGCGCTGACCCACGAGAAGAGGGTTCAGCCGGGGGCACCGTGGCCCCCGGCTCAATCCCTCACCCCAGCCCTCTCCCAGAGGGAGAGGGGGCATACACGGACTCGCTCAGTGCGCTCCCGTCATCGACTCGAGCAGCTTCACCAGCGCCTGCTTCTCCTCGTCCGTCAGGTCCAGCGGCGTAATCGTCTCCGACACCACGCCAGCGAAGCTGCCCTCCGGCTCGCCGCCCTTGTTGTACAGCTCGACGACGTCCGCCAGCGTGGCCACGTCGCCCGTGTGCATGTACGGCCCCGTCAGCGCCACGTTGCGCAGCGTGGGCGTCTTGAAGGCTCCCTTCAGCTCCGCGGCCTTCGCCGTCAAGTCACTGCCCAGCCGCTGCAGCCGCCCCGCCTCCGTCCCGTTGTTCCGGTCGCTGTGGGGCCCCAGCGCGTTGAAGCTCCAGTCCAGCAGCGGACCTCCCGCCGCCAGCACTCCGGGCGCTCCCTCGCTCGTGTCCTTCACGCCGATGTTGTGGAACATGTCGTCGCTGAGCATCGCCCCCTTGTGGCAGGCGATGCACTTGCCCTTGCGGAAGAACGTCTTCAGCCCCAGGTAGGCCGGATCCTCCTCCTCCTTCCCTTCCTCCACCGCGGCGATGAAGCGGATGATGTCCGCGTCGAACGGCGAGTCGTTGCGGTTCAGCGTCCGCTGGTAGGCCGCCATCGTCTTGCCGAAGTTGGCCAGCAGCTCGTCATCTGACTCCAGCGACGGGTGCTGGCCGAAGAGGGCCTCGTACTCCGCCGCGTAGCCCGCGCTCAGCCGGTTGCGAAGGATGGTGGGGGTCGAGGCCATCTCCACCGAGCTCAGCAATGGCAGCAGCGCCTGGTTCCACAGCCGGTCCGCACGCCCGTCCCACATGAACCACGTGCTGTAGCCCGTGTTCAGCACCGAGGGCGGGTTCCTCCCCGTGAGCTGCCCTCCACACCCCTCCGCCTTCGGCGTGTCCACCGTCCCGCTCTCCTCCGCGTGGCAGCTCCTGCACGACACCGTGCCGCAGGACGAAAGCTGCTGATCATCGAAGAGGCGATCTCCCAGCGCCGCCGCCCGCGGGTCGTCCCCGTACTGGTTGGTGGCATCCACCGGGGGCCGGCTCACCGGCGTGTGCATGGTGCGGAGTTGCTCGAGCTCGGCGTCGTTGGGGAACGGCTCCTCCGGCGGGGTACACGAAAAGCCGAGGGCGCCCAGGAGGGCGCCCGCCAGGAGACGGTTGCGCAGGGGGGGACGGCTCATGACGTTTTCTTCTTTCTCCATGCCGGTGGCGTACTACCGGAGCTCTCGGGCCCCGGGCCGGGTGCAATACTCTAGTCCCGTTGCACACCGATAGACCACCCTGTCACGGAGGTCTCGGTTTTCCTGGTTTCAGGAAGGAGGCACCACGGTGAGCTGGTTCTCCACCTTGTCCACGCCGAAGACGCACCAGGCGTCGTTCTCCGCCATCCGTCGCTGAGTCTCGCCGTGAACCACGCCGCGCAGGGTGACGACGGCGCCGCGGGTCTGGACCGAAATCTGCCCGGCATCCAGGAAGGGGTCCTTCTCCAGCACCACATGCACGGCCTCGGTGATTTCGTCGTCGTTGTCGCGCTCCAGCGGCTCCACGCCCAACCCGTTCACCACGTCCCTCGCGCCGGGCACCCACCAGGCCAGCACCCCCGCGAGCCGCTTGGCCGCGAGGCTGTTGACGTCGCCGTCCAGCGTCACCACCCCCTCCTCCACCCGCACCTCGACATAGGCGTGCAGGCCCGGGGGCGCCTCCCGCTCGGTGCGCACCCGTTCGCCCTCGCGGACGCGCACGGCGCACTCGCTCAGGGCGGGCTCGTCCAGCAGCGCGTCCACCACGTGCTGACGCACCTCCTCGTCGGACATGGGGCGGGCAGGCTCCACGTGTAGCTCGTCCACGATGCGGTACACGCCCCGGGTGGCCGCGGCCAGCTCCAGCAGCAGCTTCTTCGAGGCCACGTCCCGTACCTCGCCTTCCAGGGTGAGGAGCCCCTGCAGGTCGAGCGATAGCCGCAACGGGCGGTGGGTGAGATGGATATGGGGGTGGTGCATCAGCGATCGGCGGATGGACTCGAGGACGGGGTCGGGTGTGCTCATCTCCTCCTCCGGAGCAGCTCACGGAGAAGGTAGGCATGGCTCCACCGGAGCCCTATTCGGGCAGCCGGAGGAGCGGGGGCTCCACCGGCGGGCGAGTCCTCAGTCGAAGAGGCCGCCGAGCAGCTCCAGAACCGAGCCCACGGCGGTGCCGATGCCCTCGCCCACGGCCTCCACGGCCGCCACGGCGGCGCCGACTCCCTCGCTCGCGGCTTCCACTCCGGTGCTGGCGAGCTCGACGATGTCCGCTCCCTCCGCCACCAGCTCCAGGCCGGTCTCCGCCACGTCGCCCGCCACGTCGCCGCGGCTCTGCTGCGGATCCTCTCCTGGTACGGCACCGCCGGAGAAGGCCACTGCCGTGGCCGCGGCCGCGGTCGTCACCGCCGCGCCAACC
Organism: Archangium sp.; assembly: GCA_003249315.1. GTDB lineage: Bacteria > Myxococcota > Myxococcia > Myxococcales > Myxococcaceae > QKJM01. The sequence goes on along the minus strand of QKJM01000103.1, from coordinate 314 downwards.
ATCACCCGCTTGCGCCGGGTACGCTCGCGCTGATGACGGATGAGCGTCGCCAGCTCGGTGGCATCCAGCCACAGGCCCCGACAGCGGCCGCACACCTCCACCGCGCAGACGTCGGCGTTCACCATGGTCAGGCGCTCGTCACAGGCCGGGCAGTGGGCGACGGGCGCACCGCAGCTTCCACAGTGCGTCTCTTCCGGGGCCACGGCGTGCCCGGCGCGTCGGCAGCGCCCGGCGGCCTCCGGCAGCGCTCCCAGCAGCGCTTCCGTCTTCCAGCCCGGCGCCAGCCGCTCCAGCTCGCCCTGATCCAACCAGTG
>QKJM01000442.1 GCA_003249315.1 Archangium sp. | reverse complement strand
AGGTTGCCCAGGCGGGCGTGGAAGTCCTCGAGCAGGGCGGTGGCGCGAGCGGGGCCGATGCGGTTGCACAGGGGGCCGAAGCCGACGAGCTCGGCGTGGAGGACGGTGAGGGGGCGCGCCTCCAGCTCGGGCTGCCGGCCGCCGGTGCGCTGGAGCTCGGAGGCGCGGCGCTCGGCCACCTCGGGGGAGTGGAAGCGCTCGAGGGAGCGGCGGAGCTGCTGGGCGGGAGAGGGCTCGGGGCCGGCGGAGAACTTCTGCACGCCGGTGCTCACCAGGTGGGCCACGGCGGTGCATGCATCGAGCATCACCTCCAGCGCGGTGTCGTTCTTCGCGGAGGTGTTGACGTAGAGGACGCCGGCGAAGGGGGCCTCCAGGCCGATGGGGATGCACAGCACCCGGTCCACGCCATAGAGGATGACGCTCTCGCGGCCGGCGAAGCGGCGGTCGTCGCGCACGTCCCCCACCAGGAGGGCGCGGCCCTGGCGCAGGGCCTCCTCGACGATGCCGTCGGAGACGGGCACCTCGCCCCGGGCGAGCCGGCCGCGGTGGCGCACGGCCGCGGGCACCAGCAAGCCGGTGGGGTGGTTGAGCAACACCACGGCGGTGGTGGCGTCGGTGCGCTCCAGCACCCGGTCCATGGTGGCCTCGAGGAAGGCCTTGAGGGAGGGAGCGGTGGCGAGCGCCTCGGCGATGCGGAAGAGGAGGACGAGCGTCTCGTAGGCCCCCTCGGGGGCGGAGAGGGAGTCCTGGGAGAAGGGGGCCGCGGCGTCGTCCAGGAAGGGGTCGGGCGAGAAGTTGTCGAGCGCCCGCAGCAGGTCCACCTGCTTGACGTTCTTGGCGAGGATGACGGAGGGCCCCACGTCGTCGCCGTGGCCGAAGCGGCGCACGCCATCGGCGCCCAGGTCCACCATCTCGGTGGCGGCGTTCTCCACCTTGTTGGGCTGGCGCACCGAGAGGGTGTTCTCTCCCAGGGTGATGGTGTCGCCGGGCTGCAGCTCGTGGTTGCCGTTGAGGGGCGAGCCGTTGACGCGGCTGCCGTTGCGGCTGCCGAGGTCCTCGATGCGCAGCACATCCCCGTTCGCCATGAGGCGCGCATGACGCCGTGAGACGAGGTCTCCGCCCAGCACGATGTCGTTCTCATCGGCTCGGCCGAGGTGGGTGACCCCGTCCGGAAGCTCATAGGCGGTATCGAAATATCCCGGGCCGTTGATGATGATCTGCCACATCGCGGGGGGGAGATTACACGACCGGAGCCAGTTGCGAGCAGAGGTGGATGAGAAGGGGTCCGGAAACCCGGGGATTGACACTCCGAGTCAGGGTCGAGAGGCCGCCCCCCCACGAGGGTGTGTGGGGGGGCGCAGGGGCATCACTCCCACTCACAGAGGGGTGAGCCGTTCACCACGGCGATGGCATCCAGGTCGAAGCCGCCCGTGGTGCCCGAGTAGCCATTGGCGCCGCTGTCGCGGATGCGGACGAAGCGGGCCCGGGCCACGCCGAGGGAGGCCAGGTCGAAGCCATCGCCCCCCGCGACGGCCGGGTCGGTGGGGCTCACGCCGTTGTCCGGCGAGGAGTGGACGTGCGCCACGCCCGCGCATCCGGGGTAGCCCCCGTCCCTGTCGGTGGCCGCGCAGGGGAACTCGTGCCAGGTGGAGCCGTCCTCGCTCACGGCCACCACTCCCGTCTCCGCGAAGGTGCCGAAGGGGTTCTCGAAGACGAGCAGGTCCACGCCGGGCCCGTCCACCACGCCCAGGTCGGTGAGCTCGAGGATGATTTCACCCCCCCGTCCCAGGGAGAGCACGTCCAGCGAGCCCATGCCGGAGCCGGCGCCCTGGGGCGGCCCGAGGACGACGTCCGGGAGGAGGTCCTGCCCGAAGCCAGCGAACTCCCCGGGCAGGAAGGACACCACCTTGTCGGCGAACGGCTCGTTCTGCTCCGCGCAGGCCACCGGGGTCCGCGGGCCCTCTCCGTCGGGAGGGAGCCCGCAGCCCGAGACCAGCAGGGACGCGACGAGCCAGGCGCGCCAGCGCGCCGAGGAGTCGTGCGTCCTCATGGCTATTGCTTCTGGATGCGAACGAGCCGGCGGCCGTTCTTGTCCTGGAGGCCGACGAGGAGATCCGCGCCGATGGGAGTCAGGAGCTCCACGCTGGTGCAGGTGTTGTTGACGGTGCTGTTGGTGAGCACGGGGGTAACGGTGCCGACGGTGACGGTCTCCGAGCTGGCGCCACCGAGCGTCAGCTCCACGCGCGAGACGTCACTGGTGCGCGCGGAGAAGGTTGAATCATAGGAGCCGCGGTGGAGCACCACACCGGAGCCGAAGGCGGCGGCGGAGAAGAGGTCTCCCCCCGAGTAGACCACGGAGGCGCCGTCCAGGGTCAGGGTGGAGCCGCCGGAGAGGGCCGGGGTGTACACGGAGGGAGCCAGCGCGCGCAGGTGGTTGACGAAGTCGCCGTCGCTGTAGCCGAGCACGGCGACACCATTGGTGGCCACGGCGGTGGAGCCGCTGTAGGCCGGCGTCGCCGGGAAGGTGGCCAGCTTCGAGCCCTGGAAGGGCTCTACGTCCGTCTTCAGCGCATGGATGCCGGAGCCGCTTCCGGCCACGCCCTCGAGGCCCAGGCCATTGATGAGGAAGCCCTGGGAGAAGCCGGCGGCGGAGTAGTTGCCGGGCGCGGAGACGTAGACGGAGCTGGCCGGGGTGCCGATGTCGTAGACGAGGACCTTGCCGGGGAAGTCGTTGCCCGACAGGGTGTAGCCGGTGAGCAGCCGGGAACCGTCGTTGGCCAGGTAGCGGCCGAGGAAGGGGCTGGAGCCGCGATCGGCCTCGGGGACGATGGCCTGGAGGGGCGCGCTGCCCAGGGTGACGTCGGGCCAGGTGCCGAGCGAGTAGAGGCTCTGGTCGGAGTCACGCACGGCATACAGCGTGAAGTCGGCACCGCTGGGGACGGCGGTCACCGCGGAGAGGCCCTCGGGGAGAGAAGCGGAGCCGGCGGCGGCGAAGCCCGACTCGAGCTGCATCGTGCCGAACAGCGCGTCATGCGTCAGCTCCTCGCAGGAGGAGACACCCGCGTCGGTGCCGGCATCGGTGCCCGCGTCCGTGTCCGTGCCCGCATCGGCGCCTGTCTGGTCGCTCGCCACGCAGCGCTGGTCCACGCACACGAAGCCCTGCCCCTTGCCGCGGCAGTCGAAGTCATCCACGCACTCCTCACCGGTGCAACCGGTGACCAGCGCCACCAGGGAGACCCCCATGGCCAGCGCGAGGTGCTCCGACCTCCACGTCCTCTTCATTCCGGTCTTCATTCGCGTCCTGCTCCTCGCCCCCTCGGGCGGAATGGCCTCGAGAGGAGAGCGGTGGCGGGCGAGCGCGACCCGGGGCGGGACGTACACGACGACGCACCCGCTGTCTCCCCTCGGAGACCTCGGTCTGTCCGTGCCACGGGCACGGGTCCTCGGCAGGTCTTCGGACTCGCAGGCCAGGCGGACTCGTGAAGAAGCCGGGCGTCCTACTTGCCGTCGCTTCCCAGCCCCGGGAGGCCAGTGCTTCATGACGGCGTTCGTTCCTGCTCACCGCTGCGGGGCAGTCCCGGACTCGCACCGGGTTCCCTGAACCTCCACCCCCATGGCGGAGGAACCGACGACGGGCGCGGCATAGGGCGGGCGGGCAGGCTTTGTCAAATGCCGCCCGTCTCCCCGCACCTGGCGTGCGGCCCTAGCTTGAATGGGAGGCGCAGGAGCGCCCCGCGTCCAGGAGGAGTGCCCATGGCCGAGCAGATGGAGGCAGTGGTGTTCAGGCGCCCCGGCGGGCCGGAGGTGCTGCACGTGGAGCGGGTGGAGCGGCCGGAGCCACGGTATGGGGAGGTGCTCGTCCGAGTGCGTGCGGCGAGCGTGAATCCCGCGGACGACAAGGCGAGAGGTTCGCCCGTGCTGGGGCGGGTGCTGCGAGGGATGGGGCGAGGAGCCGTGGTGCCGGGTCTGGACTTCGCGGGGGTGGTGGAGCTCACGGGGCCCGGGGCCACGCGCTTCCTGCGAGGCGCCGAGGTGTACGGGGTGATGGGGGTGACGGCGCTGGGGAGCTACGCGGAGTATGTACGGGTCAAGGAGCGTCAGGTAGCGCACAAGCCGGAGAACCTGTCGTTCGAGGAGGCGGCGGCGGTGCCGGTGGTGGGACTGACGGCGCTGCAACTGCTGAGGGACAAGGCGGAGGTGCGTGCGGGCGAGCGCGTGCTGGTGAATGGGGCCTCTGGGGGCGTGGGGACGATGGCGGTGCAGATTGCCCGGGCCTATGGCTGCCACGTGACGGGGGTGTGCAGCGGGAAGAACCGGGAACTGGTGCTCTCGCTGGGGGCGGAGCGGGTGGTGGACTACGAGCGCGAGGACGTGCGTCAGTCCGGCCCCTTCGACGTGGTGCTGGACGCGGTGGCGAAGCTGCCAGGGGCGCTGGTGCGCGCGCTGCTGGCGCCGAACGGGCGCTACGTGAGCACCCTGCCCTCCGCGGCGGCCCTCGCGTGGATGGTGGCGGGGCCGCTGAAGAAGCAGCACGCCCGCATCCTGCGCATGAGACCCAACGGGGCGGACCTGGAGGAACTGCGGAGGATGCTCGAGGAGGGCCAGGTGAAGCCCATCCTGGAGCGGGTACTCCCCTTCACCGATGCGACGCGGGCGCACCAGCTCGTACACGAAGGCCACACCCGGGGGAAGGTGGTGCTGGCGAGGATGCACTGAGGCTCAAGGGCCGACGAGCCGAGCGCTGCGGTACAGGAGGAAGAGGAACATCGGCCCGCCGAGCAGCGCCGTCACCACGCCCACGGGAAGTTCGCGGTCGAGGAAGGGGAAGGCCAGCCGGGCGAGCAGGTCGGAGAGGAGGAGGAAGACGGCGCCGCCGAGCGCGGAGAGGGGCACGAGCAGGCGGAAGTCCGGCCCGAAGGCGAGCCGGAGCAGGTGGGGGACGATGAGGCCCACGAAGCCGATGAGGCCGGAGAGCGTCACGGCGCCTGCGACACTGGTGCTCGCGGCGATGAGCAACAGGCGCCGGGTCCAGACGACGGGGACGCCGAGCGAAGAGGCGTCCTCGTCTCCGAGCAGGAGCAGGTTGAGCCGACCGGAGAGGGCGAGCATGACGCCGATGGCGGAGACCTGGAGGAGGGAGGCGAGGACGACGGTGCCAACAGGCTCGAAGGAGAGGGTTCCAGCGAGCCAGTGAAAAATCTCGCTGAGCCGCATGGGGTCGGAGAGGACCTTGATGAGGGTAATGGCGGCGGCGGCGAAGGCGTTGAAGATGACGCCGGCGAGAAGGGCGACGTAGACCGCGCGGCTGCCGTGCCCGCGGCTGGCGAGGAGCACGAAGAAGATGGAGGCGGCGGCGCCGACGAAGGCGAACAGGGTGGGCGCGGAGAGACGCGCGAGCCCGGCGCCGAGACCCGGGAGCATCTGCCCGACGGTGGAGAGGCCCAGGGCGAGCGCGAGGGTGGAGCCGAGCGCGGCGCCTCCGGAGACACCGAGGACGAAGGGCTCGGCGAGTGGATTGCGCAGCACGCCCTGGAGGGTGGCACCGGAGGCGGCGAGTCCCGCGCCGACGATGGCGGCGATGAGGGCGCGAGGAAGACGAACGGACCAGAAGATGACGGCGTCGGAGGAGGAGGGCTCGCGGAAGACGGCGGCGAGGGAAATAGGCTGCTCGCCAAACCGAGCGGCGAAGAGGAGCGACGCGACGAGCAGCACGAAAAAGACGCCACAGAGAGCAAGAGTCCGAGAGGGAGAGAACATACTCCCCCTCTCCCTCCGGGAGAGGGACGGGGTGAGGGTGTCCGCGCCCGTACTCCGACCTGTGACCCCGCCTGACTGTTGCATCCGGGTTCCAGACTACAGCGTCTGACGACCGAGGAAGTCAAAAGCCGCCAGGTGAAGCGGGTAGGCGGGGCTCTGGGGATACTCGGAGGCCAGGAGGGTGAAGCAGAGGAGATCGCCCCTGGGGAGATGGGGAGCGAGCTGGCGATCTCTCAACCGGCCCTCGAGGGAGAACCCGAGCCGGCGAGCCACGGCCGCGCTGCGCTCGTTCTCGGGCGAGCACATCAGGTCCACACGCTTCACCTTGTCGAGCTCGAAGGCCGACTTGACCATGGCCGAGGTCATCTCGGTGGCGAAGCCCTGGCCAAGGGCATCGAGGCGGAGCCAGTAGCCGACCTCGAGCGCATCGATGCCAGCACGCCGGAGCAGGCAGACCTCGCCCAGCATCCGCCCGGTATCGGGGTGGAACGCGCCGTAGCCGCGATCTCCATTCGTATCGAAGCTCCCGCGGTACTTCCGGACCACCGCGGCATGGGCATCGAGCGACATGGGCCCCTCGGGAGTGAGGAAGTCCGCCAGGTGTTCCCCGCTGGAGTCCACGGCGTCCTTGCGACGAGCGGCGTCATCCGGTCCCAGGCAGCGAAGGAGGAGGCGCGGCGTGCGAAGGAGGTAGGGAGGGTGCGAGACGGTCGCAGGCGAGCTCATGCGGTGGGTTCTACATCAACCGGCATCCCACAGCGATCCGGAGCGCAGGACCCGCTCACGGTCAATCCCCAGTCGCCGCATCGTGGCTGCCAGCCGGATGGAGCAACCCGAACAGCTCCTCCAGCCCACGCGCGAGCGAGGGCCCCGGCTGCAGCAGGGCGAGGGAGGGCACCTCCACCCAGCGGGCCTCGGAGAGCCCTGGGAGAGCAGCCAGCTTGGCCTTGCCGACATCCACGTCCGCGGCATCCACCACCACGTCCGGACGCGCGCGCAAGGCCCTCTCGACGGGATACAC
>QKJM01000716.1 GCA_003249315.1 Archangium sp. | reverse complement strand
GAAACGCTTCCATGTCAGACCCGTGTGCCACAATCGAAGAAAGCAGCAGGTGAGGGAGGGTGGCGAACATGGAGAGGATGGGGCTCGTCTCGCAGCTCGAGCGGGAACTGGAGCGGATGATCGTGTCGGGCATGTTGCCCGAAGAGGGGGGAGTGCTGCCCTCGGAGCAGATGCTGGCGAGGCACCATGGTGTGTCGCGAGCCACCGTGCGAGAGGCCCTGCTGCGGCTGTCCGCGAGAGGACTGGTAGTGCAGCACCCGGGAAGAAGGACCCGAGCGGTGGCGGTGGGCCAGGCGGTGTCGCTGGAGAACCTGGGCATGTTGCTGAGTGGAAGAGGAGGCCTGTACCCGGGTGGGCGGCGAATGCTGGAGGGGTACTTCGCCCTCAAGAGGGACATCACCGTCGAGTTGCTGGCGGCCTGCTGCGAGCACGCCTCCGACAGGGATTGGGACAGGCTCCAGGGGGCCTGCTTCGCGCTGAGGGAGGAGACGCGCTGGCGGGAGGATGGCGGGAGGTGGGTGGCGCTGGAATTCGAGCTGCTGCGGCAGGCGGCCGCGGCGGTGAGTCGCCCCGACGCCTACCTGCTCGTGCAGTCGCTGGAGCGGGCGTGGCTGGGGATTGCCAGGAGGGTGGCGCCTCTGCTCGACGCCGAGGCCACCGGCGAGTGGGCACTGCGCGCCTTCCAGTCGCTGGGGGCGAGAGACGCGCAGGCACTGAGGCGCGAGCTGCCCCCGCTGCTTCGGACGGGCGATGAGCGCGTCCTCGACCGACTGGCGCCCACGCCCGAGGCAGACGGTACGCCCGAAGCGCCCCCTCCCACGGCAGACAGTACATCCGAGGCGCCACGCGCCGTGACGGAGTCGCCCCCGGTGGACCCCGTTCCCCTCCAGTCCGAGAGGGGTCCGGGCTCGAATCCTCCGAACCGGTCTGGTTGTCAGACAGGTTCGGCCAGCACGTCGCCGCCCTCGGCCCCCTCGCCAGAGTCCTCGTCCGCCGGGGGTGGCTGCCCGCCAGAGTCGTCGGCGAGCGAGGCGGAGGCAGGGGGCGCTCCTGGCCTCGGGCCTGAGCTCCCGCAAGAGGCAACTCCAACCGGTGCTCCATTCACTCCACCGCCCTCCTCGGGAGCCTGCCAGACAACCCCTCAGCCACCGCGGGCGAGTTGTGAGCGGAGTTCGACGGGTTCTTCCTCTGCGGATACGCTCCCTCCTTGCTCTTCATCACCACCATGACGAGTGGCTCGCCGAGCTGCTTGAGCAGATGAGCGGTTCCTGTTCAACAGCCTCTTGGTGGTGCGAGGGGTACCCTGTAGAACCGCCTGCACATGGGAAGGTAATCCCTCACCCCAGCCCTCTCCCAGAGGGAGAGGGGGCTTGCTCCTCTTCGTGAAGACGGAGGCTCGGCTCGTTATCTGCTCCTCCGCCCTTGCTCGCGGCAGAAGGTGATGACGAACGGCAACTGGTACGACGCGGTGGTGGTGGGCGCCGGCTTCGGCGGGCTCGCCTCCGCTCTCGAGCTCTCCCGACGCGGGGCCCGCGTGGCCTTGTGCGAGGCCCTCAACTACCACGGCGGCTGTGCCTCCACCTTCCGCCGCCAGGGCTACGCCTTCGAGTCCGGCGCTACCCTCTTCTCCGGCCTCTCCGAAGAGCAGCTCTTCGGCCAGTGGATACGGCAGCACCACCTCGACGTCACCGTCGACTGGTTGGACCCTCTCGTCGAACTGCGAACCCCGGACCTGCGCCTTCACGTCTCCCGAGACCGCGAGCGCTTCCTCGCTCAACTGTGCGCTCTCCCCGACGCTCCCGTCCGTGGCCTCCGGGACTTCTTCGCGCTGCAGCAACAGGTAGCCAACGCCCTCTGGCCCCTCTTCGATGACCCCTCGCTGCTTCCACCCCTCGACGTGCGTGCCCTCCTGCGCCATGCCGCGCGCTCCCTCTCCTATGCGCCGCTCGTTCGCTGGATGGGACGGCCCCTCGGCGCAGTCCTCGAGCGCTTCGGTCTGCCGCGCTTCTCCCCGCTGCGCACGTACCTGGACGCGCTCTGTCAGATCACCGTGCAGTGCAGCGCCGCCGAAGCCGAAGCCCCCTTCGCCCTCGCCGCCATGGACTACTACTGGCGCGGCACCGGTCATGTACGCGGCGGCATCGGCAACCTGGCCAGCGCGCTCGCGGGTGCCATCTCCTCCCTCGGCGGAGAGGTGCTTCTCGCCAACCGGGTGAAGGCCCTCTCCCCCGTGCCCGGAGGCTGGCGCGTCTCCGCGCGCCGTGGCGAGCTGCTTGCCCGGCACGTGGTGGCCAACGTGCTCCCCCAGGGCATGATGCGCCTCCTGGACCTGCCTCCCGAGCGTCAGCCCTCACACCTGCGCGCGCTGGCCGGGCGCGTCTCCGAGGGCTGGGGCGCGGTGATGCTCTACCTCGTGGTGCGCGCGCCTGAGGGGGCCTCTCCGAGCGCCCACCACCTGGAGCTGGTACAGGACGAGCGCTCCCCCTTCGTCGAGGGCAACCACCTCTTCGCCTCCATCAGCGGCGAGGCCGACACGGGCCGCGCCCCCGAGGGCCACCGCACCCTCACCGTCTCCACCCATGTCCCCCTGAGCGCGCTCGCCAGCCGCCCCGGAGAGGAGCAGGCCCGCCTCGTCTCCACCATCCAGGATCGAATGCGCGAGGGCCTGGAGCGACTGGCTCCCGAGTGGATGGAGGAGGTGCGGCACGCGATGACGGCCTCCCCTCGCACCTTCGAGCGCTTCACCCGACGCGAGGGGGGCGCCGTGGGCGGAGTGCCACGCCGTGCCGGGCTGCACCACTACCGCACACCCAGCCCGAGGCCCGTGCTGGACGGGCTGTGGCTGGTCGGGGACTCGGTGTTCCCCGGGCAGAGCACGCTGGCCACGGCCCTCGGGGGCGTGCGCACCGCGGCGCGGATTGCCACGGTGCGGTGAGGAAGGACCGCCTAGCTCCCCTCGGGCGCCGGGAGGAATCCGCGACGCACGAATGATCCCAGGTACGTTTCGATCAGGTCCGGAGCGGCTCGCAGGGAGACCGTCTCCGCCCCCTGGAGGGCTCGCAGCGTCTGGCTGCAATCGCAGACCACCATGCGCGGCCCTCCCACTCCCCTGTCCTCGGGCGGGAGTGGCTGGAGGATCATGAGCAACTCACCCAGCTCGCCATTGCTCGGGGCCGCCGCGGCCAGCTCGGCGAGCCACTCGTCGTAGTCCACCAGACGCAACCGATACCCAAAGGCACTCATCGAATTCCACATCACATCAGCGCCAATGAGCTGCGGCGCGACGACGTGGAACGTCTGCCCCTGTGCCTCCGAGCGAAGGGAGAGCTCCACGATGGCGCTGCTGACATAGTCAACGGGCGTCAGGTCCAGCAACGCATCGAGTTGGGGAGCCGCCCCCAGCAGGACACACGCCTTGATGGTCCTGCAGGCCAGGTCATCCGTGTTCCACGCCCCCGTCCGACTGTGTCCCGTCACTCGCCCCGGTCGGTGGATGGTGACGGGGAGCCCTCGCCGCGAGGCCTCGCTCACCAGCTTCTCCGCGACCCACTTGCTCTGCGGATAACCCCCTGACAAGGCCGAGGGCTCGCACAGCGGCTCGTCCTCCCGGATATGCTCGCTCCGCCCCAGCGGCAGCACGGAGATCGTCGAGACATAGTGCAGCGGCTTGAGGCGCGTCTTCATCGCGAGCCGGATGATCTCCCGCGTGCCGAGCACGTTCGCCGCCCGCAGGGACTCGTAGGGATAGATGAAATTGACGAACGCACCGTTGTGATAGATGGCGTCAACCTCCTCGGAGAGCCGCTGGAACTCCGCCTCCGAGAGCCCCAGCAACGGCTGGCCGATGTCACCCCGGATGGGGACGATGCGCGAGGCCAGGGAGTCGCTCCATAGCGAATAGCTCTCCAGGTTCTTGCGAATCCTCCGCATCCCATCCTGCTCCCCCGCGCAGCGCACCAGGCAGTAGATGCGTGCCTCCGTCTTGCGGCAGAGCTCCTCCAGGAGGAAGGCGCCGAGGAAGCCGGTGGCCCCCGTCAGCAGGAGGGTACGCGGTGCCCCGGACCGAGCCGCCGGCACCTTCCGCGGATCGAACCCGGCCTCGAGCACCGCGTCCGCCTCCATGTCCGCCACCGGATCATGCTCCCGCAGCGTCCCCGCTCGCGCGGCCTCGATGGCTCGCGCCATCTCCCCCAGGGTCGGCGCCTGCAACAGCACCCGCAACGCCACCTCGGTGGAGAAGGCCGAGCGCGCGAGGACCAGCACCCGATACAGCAGCAGCGAGTGGCCCCCGAGCTCGAAGAAGTCGTCGTGTACCCCCACCTGCTCCACACCCAGGACCTGACGCCAGATGGCCGCCAGGGACTCCTCGGCCGGAGTGCGCGGCGCGACGTACTCCCGCTTCTGCCGCCCACTCGCCCCTTGCAGCTTGGGGAGCGCGGCGCGATCCACCTTGCCGTTGGGCGTCAGCGGCATCGACTCGAGGCTCACGAACACCGCGGGGACCATGTACTCAGGCAGTCTGGACTTCAGGTAGCTCCGCAGCTCGGCCGGCTCGGGCGCCTTGTCACCTCGCGCGACCACGTAGGCGACGAGCTGCTTCTCTCCCCCCGCGTCCTCCTGCACCACCGCCACGGCATCCCTCACCCCGGCGTGCTGCACCAGCACCGCGCCAATCTCTCCCAGCTCGATGCGGAAGCCACGCAGCTTCACCTGGTGATCCATCCGGCCCAGGTACTCCAGCTCCCCGTCCGGCAACCACCGCGCCAGGTCTCCCGTCCTGTAAAGGCGATCCGCCGGTCCCTCGCCAAAGGGAGACTGGACGAAGCGCTCCGCCGTCAGCTCCGGGCGGTCCAGGTAGCCCCTCGCGACACCCGCCCCGCCAATGTAGACCTCGCCAGGGACACCCTCCGGCACCAGCTCCCGGTTCGCATCCAACACATACACCTGCGTGTTGCCCACGGGACGACCGATGGTCGGCGTCTGCCCTCGACCCACCAGCGTGTAGGTCGAGTAGGTCGTGGTCTCGCTCGGGCCATAGAGGTTGTAGACCCGCTTGACGTGCTCGCGCTGGTAGACCTGCTCGACGAGCGTCCCCGCGAGCGCCTCTCCCGCCAGGTTGACGATGGACACGGAGCCCGGCACACCGCCCGCTCGCAGCAGCGCGCCCATGGCCGAGGGAACCGTGTTGATGAGCGTCACCTCCCCCGCCGCGGGCAGATCCGGCAGCTCCAGCGCGTTCGTCGCGACGATGACCTTGCCACCACAGCTCAGCGGCGCGAACAGCTCGAAGACAGACAGGTCGAAGCAGATCGACGTGGAGGCCAACGTCCCCGCCAGGTCGCTCGGAGAGAAGACGCTCCGGGCCCAGGTGAGGAAGGCCACGGCGTTGCGGTGTTCGATCATCACGCCCTTGGGCTTGCCGGTGGAGCCCGAGGTGTAGATGAGGTACGCGAGATTCCCGGGCGCCGTGGTGCCCTCCGGATTCTCGATGCTCTCGGCGCCAATGGCTGGCCAGTCGGAGTCCAGACAGAGCAGCCGCGCGGAGGAGGCCGGGAGCTCGGGCACGAGCCGCTGCTGGGTAATCAGCACGGGCACCTGCGCGTCCTCGAGGATCAACGCCTGCCGCTCCTTCGGGTAGGCGGGATCCAACGGGACGTAGGCTCCCCCGGCCTTGAGGATGCCCAGCAGTCCGATGACGATGTCCTCCGTGCGCTCGACGCACAGCCCCACCCGCACCTCGGACCGCACGCCCAGCCGCCGCAGGTGGTGGGCGAGCTGGTTGGCCCGACGATTGAGCTCGGCGTACGTGAGGGTCCGCTGGCCGCTGACCACGGCCACCGCCTCCGGCGTCCGCTCCACCTGGGCCTGCACACACTCATGCATGCACATCGCCGGAAAGGGCAGCGCCGTGTCATTGAACCCGGAGAGCAGCCGCCCTCGCTCCTCGGCGGCCAGCAGGGGCAGCCGAGACAGGCCCTCCGACGGGTGCGCCACGATGCCCTCGAGCAGCACCCGCAGGTGCCCCAGCAGCCGCTCGATGGTCGCCGCCTCGAAGAGCTCCGTCGAGTACTCGAGCATGCCCGTCAGGCCCGCCTTGTCCGCGGCCATGATGAGGGAGAGATCGAACTTCGCCGTCCCCTCCACGCTTCCGTCCGGCGTGCCGCCCAGGAACGACCACGTCATGCCCGGCAGCTCGAGCGCGGGCACGGGGATGCTCTCCAGCGTGAAGCAGGCACGCACCAGCGGGTTGCGGCTGCCCTCGCGCGGCGCCCCCACCGTCTGCACCACCTCGCTGAAGGGCAGGTGCTGATGATCCAACGCCTCCAGCACGAGCGAGCGGGCGCGGGCCAGCCACTGAGCGAAGGTCGGCTCACCGGAGAGATCGCACCGCAGGGCCAGGGTGTTGGCGAGGAAGCCGATCAACTCGGCCGGCACACTCCCCCGGTTGGCGATCACCGTCCCCACGCCAAAGTCCATCTGCCCCGAGTAACGGTGCAGGAGCGCGGAGAACGCGGCGAACAGCACCATGAAGAGGCTGCACCCCTCTCGCTGGGCGAGCTGCTGGAGCGCCTCGCTGAGCGGCCCTGGAAGCGTGAACCGCACGATGGCTCCACGCTGGCTCTGGGAGATAGCCCCCGCACGGTCCACCGGGAGCTGCAGCGCCGGGAGCCCCTGGAGCTTCTCCTTCCACCAGGCACGCTCCCGGGCCGCCGACTCTCCGCCCAGCCACTCGCGCTCGCGCAGCGCGGCCTCGGCGAACTGCATCGACACGGGCGGCA
>QKJM01000012.1 GCA_003249315.1 Archangium sp. | reverse complement strand
CTTCATGATGGCGATCCTGCTGGTGCTCCGCTTCGTGGTGCGTGAGCGCCTGCCGCTTCGCTCGATGAAGGCCACCGACTGGGAGTACCGAGGCGCGAAGGTGCTCCAGCTCCTCTTCTACGTCGTCATCGCCGGGATGAGCGTAAGCGGCGTCGTCATGTACTTCCGGGAGACGCTGGGTCTGGCCAGGGGGGTGTTTGGTGTGCTGAAGGAGGCGCATGAGGTGGCCGCCTGGTACATCGCCGTATACGCGGTGGCGCACCTCGGGGGCGTCGTCAAGGCGGAGCTCTCCCGTGAGCCTGGACTGGTCTCGGACATGATCGGTCGTGGGCCCGAGCACTGAGTCCTCGCGTCCCCCCCACCGGAAGAGACATGAAACACCTCCCTCTGCCTCTGCTCCTCATGCTCTCCCTCTCCGCCGTGGCCAGTACGCCCTCCTGGACCGAGCGCCACGCCGCGGAGATCCTCGAGAAGACCCAGACGATCCGGCTCGCGCCGGACCTGTCCGCCCTGAGTCCGGGCGAGCGCACCGCGCTCTCCAAGCTGCTCGAGGTGGGTCAGCTCTTCCAGGAGATCTACGAGGAGTCCCGGCACCGGCAGGCGCTCGCGGTGCGCAAGCGGCTCGAGGCCAGCAAGTCGCCCCAGGCCGAGCAGCAGCGCACACTCTACCGCCTCTTCCAGGGCCCCATCGCCAGCACGCCGCGGAACGAGCGCCTGCCCTTCACCTCCGCTGACGCCGTGGTGCCCGGCAAGAACGTCTACCCCTGGGGCATCACCAAGGCGCAGGTGCAGCAGGTGCTGGAGAAGCACCCCGAGCTGCGCGATTCGCTCCTCCATCCGCGCACCGTCGTCCGCAAGGCCGACGCGGGCTCGCTCGAGAAGGATCTCCAGGCGCTGGAGCGATACCCGACCATCGCCGGACTCCACCCGGGCCTGGGGAAGAGGCTGCGCGCGCTCGCCGCGAAGCCCGACCCGGCCATGCTCTACGCCGTGCCCTACGCCCTGGCCTATGCGCCTCGGATGACGAAGGCTCACCGGCTCCTCTGGGAGGCCGCCGAGGCCGTGCAGCCCGAGGACTCCGAGTTCGCCGGCTACCTGCGCAACCGTGCCAGGGATCTGCTCTCCAATGACTATGAGTCCGGGGACGCGGCCTGGGTGAGGGGCCGCTTCCAGCGCCTCAACGCGCAGATCGGCGCCTACGAGGTGTATGACGACGAGCTCTTCGGCTCCAAGGCCTTCTACTCGCTGAGCGTGCTGCTGCGGGACGAGGCCGCCACGGCCCGGCTCCAGAAGGCGCTCCAGGGGCTCCAGGCGCTCGAGGACAGCCTGCCCTACGAGCCGCACAAGAGCGTCAGCTCGGATATTCCCGTGGGCGTGTACCACGTCATCGCCGACTTCGCGCAGGCTCGCGGCGCCAACACCGCCAGCATCCTCCCCAATGATCCGCTGCACGCCCGCAGGTACGGGCGGACGATCCTCCTGCGCTCGAACATCATGACCCACCCGGAGCTGTTCTCCACCGGGCGCTCCGCGTGGGAGGCGGTGGTGGCCGAGCCCTTCCACGCCCATCTCGGTCCGAGTGGAGGCTTCAACCGGACGCTCTGGCACGAGGTGGGCCACTACCTCGGCGTGGACCGGGACGTGAAGGGCCGCGCCGTCAACAGCGACGCCCTGGAGGAGAACTCCAGCGCCCTGGAGGAGATGAAGGCGGACCTCGTGTCGCTCTACCTCGGCAAGGTGCTGCGCGAGCGCGGCTTCCATGACGACACCACCCTGCGCGAGCTGTATGCGAGTGGTGTGCTGCGCGTGCTGCCGGCCTACCGCCCCCGGAGGGATCAGCCCTACCAGACCATGCAGCTCATGCAGCTCAACTACTTCCTGGAGCACGGGCTGCTGGAGGCTCGCCCCGAGGGCCTGCACATCCACTACGAGCGCTATCACGAGGTGGTGGGCAACCTGCTGCGCGAGGTGTTCACCCTCCAGCGCTCCGGGGACAAGGCGGCCTCGGACAGGTTCATCGACAAGTACACGCGCTGGGACGAGTCCCTGCACGGCGCCCTGGCCGCGAAGAGGCAGGCCCGGCAGAAGTACCGCTACACGCTGGTGAAGTACTCGGCGCTCGGCGAGTAGGGGAGGGCGCTTCCGGGACGCGCCCCGTCAGCGCCAGTAGATGTCGAAGGTGAGCAGCACGTTCCCAACCGACTCGAGGAGGATGACGCCGGGCCGGTGACGGTAGCCGAGGCCAAAGCGCACGTGCCCCGTCCTGCCGAAGAGGTGGTCGCGAGCGACCATCACGCTCCACGAGGAGACATCGTCCAGGGCGAGGCTCCCCTCCAGGAGCTCGTCTCCCAGGGTCCCCTGGGTGCTCACGCGCTGCACGGAGAAGAGCGGCAGCTTCGCGGTGAGGAGGAAGGCGCCGTGGCCGTCATGGCGCGCCAGCGTCGTCTCCGCGTGTATCAGGTTGCGATCGAACGACACCTTTTCCAGGGTGAGGATCTGCCGCTGATAGCCGGCGCCCAGGTGCAGCTCCAGATCGTCCGCGAGCGGCACCGAGGCGCGGGCGGCCAGGGGGAAGGCCATGGCATTGATGTTCGCCAGCCGGCCGATGCCCAGCCAGTAGGCGCCACCCTCCAAGGAGGCGCGCAGCTCCGGTCGATCCAGCACCTGCACCTTCACGGAGAGGTTGGCGAGCGTGAGAAGGAACGGCGCCAGGTGTCCGGACACCTGCACCCTCGGCAGCACGCCTCGTGAGTACTGGGCCCAGAAGAGATTCCACTGATCCTCGCCGGGCTCCAGCACGTCCGCGCTCACATCGAGCAGGGCGTTGCGCGGGGTGGCTGCGAGCACGGGCGCGGACAGCAGCAGCAGGATGAGCGCGGCGGCCCTCATGGTGCCTCCCCGAAGGTGAAGAGCGCCCCCACGCCCAGCAGCAGATCCAACCGGCCGGCGGTCCACACCAGATCCATTCCCGTGCGCAGGGTGAGGGGCGAGAGGTGGATGTCCAGCGCGGCCCCGCCGGAGAGGCCGAGGCGGGGATAGAGCGTGGAGACCGCCTCGCCGCCGTCGCTCAGCGTGGTGTGGGTGATGGTGAGCGAGGGACCGGCCGCGAGCACGAAGGCCGCGCTGCGCACCGGAAGGCGCAGCTCGGGGCGCAGGGTGACGCGGTGGTATTGCGTGGTGGCTCGGACCTCGGTGCCCTCGGCGCTCCAGGAGAAGCCATAGGCGCCGGACAGCTCCAGGTACTTCCCCAGACCGAGCGAGACGCGGGGACCCACACTGAACAGGCTCGAGCGCTGGCCTCCGCCTTCCTGGCGCATCAGCAGGCCGAGATCCATGCCCGCTCGCACGGGCTGGGCGCCGGCCGCTCCGGCCAGCAGGAGCACGATGACGGAGAGGAGGCGGCTCACGGGCCCTCGCAGGTGAGGATGTGGCTGGCCAGCGGCGCCAGTCGGGCGCGGAGCACGTCGCAGGCGGCGGGGCGCTCCTCGGGGTTCATCCGGGCCACCAGCGCGTCGGGGAAGGAGGCCAGGGTGAAGGTGTCCTGCTCGAAGCGCAGCGCTCGCAGCGATTCCAGCGTGAGATCCAGGAGGCGATCCCGCTCGCTCTCGGAGATGCGGCCCTGGGCATCCTTGGGCCACAGCTCGTAGACGGCCCGGGCCATGATGGAGCCATGGTCGTGCGGCTCGTAGTCGCCCTTGCCCTCCTGGATGTCCTGCAGATCCTGCTCGGTGTAGTCGCGAGGCTCGGCGAGGTCGCGGTCGATTCCGCTGGCGGTGTGTCGGATGAAGTCCGGATCCCCGGTGATGATGAGCCCGATCAGATCCGCCACGCCCTCGTGCATGGAGTCCAGGTGGCGGTGGGCGGCGGGCCAGTCCTCCAGGTGGGGCGCCTCGGGGGCCTCGCCGAACAGCTCCTGGTGGATGATGGCGTGGCCGTACTCGTGCGCCACCACGCCCTCGTTGAGGGGCATGGGCAGCTCGCCCATCATGAAGGAGGGGACGATGACGAAGCCCGGCGCCTGCGAGACGTAGGCCGCGTTGTCGGTGAAGTCGCCACGGCCGTCGCCGGTGAGGAGATGGTCGAAGCGAGGGAAGTAGAAGACGTCCAGGCGCCGGAGCGGGGTGTGCCCGTGGGCGCGGAGCTTCGAGGCCACCCGATCCAGGTTGCGGTAGAGGCTGAGCGCGTACAGCGAGTGGAGATCCCCCGGGACGATGGTGCCGTCCGCCTCGTGCGAGTACTCCAGGGCGAAGGGCTTGCCTCGCACCACGGTGAGCACATCATCGAGCTGGACCTGGTTGAGCTCGGAGCCCATGCGGAAGTCCACGTCCCGCCCGCGCAGCTCGCGCAGCGACTCCAGGTTCTCCACGGGCTCCCGGCGCAGCGAGTACCTGCCTTCGAGCGAGTCCCAGGCGTAGACCCGTGCCATCACCGTGCCGGAGGCTTCCTCGGGGGCGCACCCCGGCAGGCTCAGGAGCAGCGCCAGAGCCCCCGTGGTGCCCCACCATCTCGCGCGAGTGTCGTGCATGATGGTGAGGCCTAGCACGTGGCCCTGCCTGGCGGGAACCCCGGCGCCGGTGACCTTCCCTTAGGAGGGGAAGACGCGAGAGGCCACGCGGTCCAGCACCTCGTCACCCCACACCATGCTCGCCTGGACCAGGTGCTCCATGTCCTGCTTGAAGGAGGCATCGGCGGGGGTGGAGGCGTAGCTCCGGCTCAGGAAGAGGCTCTTGTTCTCGGGCTCGAAGTCCACCTTGCCGCCACCGGTATCCGTCCCGGCCTTCTCCTCGGCCTGGAAGCCCTCGAGGATGCCCGGCTTGGGCGCGTCGCGGAACTTGTAGATGAGGGCGCTGGCCTCCAGCTCTCCATTGTCCGAGTGGTACTCGAAGTAGAGCTGGGCCTCGCCGAGCATCGCACCGCCGAACCCCTGAGGGTTGAGGCCTTCGCTCGGCTGTTGGATGGCCTGCATGAACGTCTGCACCACGCGCTGGGCGTCTTCGCGAGTCATGGATCCTCTTTATTAGAAGCGGCCGGCGCGCGCATCCTCGAAGGGCACGCGGCGGTTGAGGTAGGTGCCGTCGAAGGAGTGGCCGTCGATGGGGTTGAGGTGCATCTCGTTGAAGTGATGCACCACCGAGTTCTTGCCGCCGTCCACCAGGGGGTTCCACTTGTCGGAGATGATCCCCAGGCCGAAGAGGGCGGGGACGGGGTCCGCGCGGTTGACGTAATGCACGTAGTTCGGGCCGTCCGGGTAGTGGCCGGCCGCGGCGCCGAACGTCTCCACGTTCACATTGCTCATCAGCGCCTGGGCGTCCGCCTTGGACATCCCATCTTCGATGCGCAGCCTGCGCTGCACGTCGGAGAGGGCGCGGCTGGTGATGAGACCTCCCTGGCTGTGCGCCAGCAGGTCCACGGAGCGGCCCGCCTTGAGCTCGGTGTAGATGGTGTCCGCGAGCGTGTCGACGGCGGGGTTGCGGCCCTTGTCCAGCTTGTCCTTCACGCACTGCGCCAGGTCCGCCCCCATCCCCTCGGTGGCGTTGTGGACGCCGATGACCTGCGCGCCCGTGCGATCCGCGATGTTCTGCAGGCTGCTGAACTGGGCATCCTTGGTGGTGTTGATGCCGTTCACGTACAGCAGGGTGCGGGTGGGGTTGGGGTTGTTGAGCGGCTTGACGCCCGGAATCTGGGTCAGCGGGGTGCCCGGCGGGAACGTCTGGCCCCGGGCGCCCACATACTGCCCGTCGAAGGCGCGATCCGGCTGGTGGCCGAAGCCGAAGACCTGGCCGAGCGCCTGCGCGCCCTGGGAGGCCTTGCTCTCGAAGCTGTCCACCGCGTGGCCGATCGTGCTGCGGGCCTTGTCCACCGTGTTGCCGACCGCCTCCTTGGTGCTGCTGACGGCTTCCTTGGCTCGGGTGGTGATTTCACGGGCGCCGCTGCGCACCTGATTGGCGAGATTCCGACCGCTCTTGATGGGGTTCATTCCAGGCACCTGGTCTTTCCGAAAAGGAACTGTGACTTATTGTCGCACGAAGTCCGGCCGGAGTTGCGTCCTCCTCGCGATAAGCTGCCGGCCTCATGGTCCTCAAAGGTCAATTTCTCGAGCGCTCCACCCTCATTCCCGTGAAGGAGGGCGAGGTCATGGAGGGGGTGGCTCACCGGGGCGAGGCCCGACCCCCGCTGCTGATCCTGCCGCCCCGGCCGGCGGAAGGGGGCGGGATGGATCATGTCATCGCGGCCGAGCTGGCCTTCGCCGCGGCCTCGGAAGGCCACCCCACGCTGCGCTTCAACTACCGGGGCGTCGGTGGGAGCCAGGGAGGGCGAGGCGAGGGCGAGGCGCTGGTGGAGGACGCCGGGGCCGCGCTGGAGGTGGTGCTGGAGAATGCGAGGGCTTCCTCGGCGGCGGTGGTCGCGCTCCACGGGAGTGCTCGCGTCGCGCTGGAGCTCCGGGCGCGCCACCCCGAGGTGGCCGCCCTGGGCCTGGTGAGTCCTCGGGACGTGACGCCCCGGGAGCTGGCCGGGCTCGGGCAGGGGCTGCTGGTGGTGGTGGGCGAGCAGGATGCGACCCTCTCCCGGTCCGAGCTGTCCCGGGCGGTGGATGAGGCGGGCGGCTCGCTGGTGGTGGTAGAGGAGGCCGGCGCCCATTTCCACCACGCCCTCCCCACGGTGGGACGGGCCGTGCGCACCTGGCTGAAGAGGTTGTCGGGCAGTGGACGGATGGTGCGTAACCCGTTGGATTGGCGAAGGTTCCTTGGCGCTGGGGGAACTTGTCTCCGGGGTGGGGT
>QKJM01001013.1 GCA_003249315.1 Archangium sp. | reverse complement strand
GAAGTAGGCGAAGAAGGAGGGCGACTGCCAGTGGGTGAGGCCGGGCAGCACCACCTCCTCGAGATCTCGAAAGACGGCGTCCCAGCCTTCACCACCGCCCAGTCCCTCCTCGGGCGGGTGCTCTGGAAGCTTCGCCATCACCTCTCCCGGAGCGACCTCCGCGCGTACCGGGAAGGACTCCAGGCGGGACCAGTAGTCCGCGATCCAATCCACCATCCGGTGTCCGAGCCGCCGGAACTCCTCGGGGCTCAGGTGGGGCACTCCCCCTTCTCGCGCATCACTCATCTCGGGCCTCCCGCTGGGGTCTACCCCTCCATACGACGCCCACCCGCCGACGGGTAGCGCCGAGTGGGGTCCGAGACGCCACTCACTCCAGCGGCGGCACGGCAGGCCACCGAGCCCAAACAGCGGGGTCTGGGAGCTCACCGGAGGAGGGGAATCGCAGGTGCTCGGGCAGCAAGTCCCCATAGTGGTTGACCTGAGAGGTCGGCCCGGGCTCGCCTGTCTCCAGCCAATAGAGGGGTTCCCGCGTCCGCAGGACGTTCTCCAGGAACTCCGAGAATGACCTGGCGAACTGCGTGCAGTAGTGCGGGTCTGGCCACGCCTCATGGTCCGCAATCCAGTCCACCATTCGGTGACCACGTCGAGTTTCGAACTTCCCGCCCCCCAGGTTCCCATGCCCGGAGGCTTCGTCGGTGTGTGTGCGACTCGGCCCCCTGCTACTCTCCAACAAGGGAGCAGACAAACAAGGCAGCGACGAATGAAGGGGGAAGGTAATGCACCCGTCAGGTCTCTTGAGGTTGCTGACTCTGTTGGCATCCGCAGTGACAGTCAGCCTTGGATGCACCCACCAGCAGCAGCCAGAGCGCAGAATCCACGTCATCTCCGAGGACGCGAGCGGAGTGGGCTCCAGCGTCGAGAGCGGAACCGGCGGAGCTGGTGCTGAAGCCTACTGTAACGAACTTCAGAAACAGTGCTTCAGCAAGTGTTGGAGGCGGAAGCCCGAATATTCGAGCATCAAGAAACACTCCGGAGATCATTACAAGCACTGCAGCGAGAAGTGCCTCAAGGTATTCATGCAATGCATTGACGAGCAAGAGGAACTGGAGCGGCAGGAGTCACGGAAGAAGGAACTTCACTTCTCAACCATCGACGCCGCACTCGATTGGCTCAGGGAGCACAAGGCCGAGGTAGCGGTTGGAACCATCGTCATAGTGGGAGGCGTGATTGCCGCCCCCTATGTCATTGCCATACTGGGCGGCGCGCTGGTCCTGGCGCCGCTGTAGGCAGGACCCAGGCCCGGAAACGAAAATGACACAGATCCCAGACCTCGATTTGGATGACATGCTCAGAGTCCTGAACTCCATCATCGACACCCATGCAGAGGGCTCGAAAGAGAGGGATGCAGCCCAGCTCGCACAGATTGCGTTGCGATACATCCGCGACAACGGGAAGGAGGATGATTTCGCCAGATACCACAAAGAACGCCTTGACAACCCGCTCAAGATCGAAGTCTCCCACGAGTTCGCGACACGCGAGGAAGCTGACAAATGGCTTGCCAGTGGAGAGGCCCGGCACGCTGAACATGTCAGGATCGCCGGAAAGGGCTTCCTGGTCGTCCAACTGCCAGGGAGGCTGACATTCATTGACAGGCCACTGCCGGAAGAGTTGGAGGCGAAAGACAAAGGCGCGACGCCCGGTGGGGGACGCCGCGCCTGAGGGGGACGCGAGTGCTACCGGCTCAGTGGCCGAACATCCCTTCGAGCGCGGCCAGCAGGGTGTCGGCCACGTCGGCGGAGATCTTCCCGCCGCGCTGGGCGCTCACCTGGTTGTACAGCGCCCGGAGCTCGCCCTGGGTGGCCTGGGCGCCGCCGGACTGGAAGGAGCCGCAGGCCGCCTCGGCCTTGGCCTGGAGACCGCGACCGAAGGGCTGCTCCAACGACTCGGTCCCGAGCGCGGCGAGGTAGGAAACCAGCGTGCAGGGCGTGTCCTCGCACTTGTCGCCCAAGAGGTCCGGCTCGCTGGCCGCGGGCTCGTCCGCGGGGCAGGAGAGGCTGGTGCCATCGCACACCTCGGCCATGTCACAGGCCACCGCGGAGGGCCGACACACCACGGCCGCCTCGGCCCGGATGGCTCCGCACGTGCCATCCTCCGTGCCTCCCGCCGCCACGGAGCAGGCCTGACAATCCGTCGCCAGGCCGCCGCCGCAGGCGCTCTCGCAGCACACTCCGTCCACGCAGTTGCCGCTCTGGCACTGCGCGTCCTGCGTGCAGGCCTCGCCTCGGGGCATGTCCTCCACCACTCGGATCTTCACGGTCCCATACCGGAGCTGAGGAAAGTTCTCCGTGTAGCCCAGCAGGAAGCGGCCCCGCCCCAGCCCCGCGAGCGCCGGACGAGAGCTGGAGTACCACGTCTCCCCGTACTCCTTCTCGACGAAGACGAGCTCCGAGCCGCTCACCACGGCCCCCTCGGGCGTCACGCGCACGCTCTTCATCGGACGCACGAGCTCCTGCCCTTCCTCCCAGACCACGCGGTAGTCCGTCCCATCGAAGAGGACATTGGCCACCTCTCCCATCCCCACCTGGAAGCCACCGGGATCGAGCATCTCTCCGTCCTGACTCAGACGACCCGCGCGGAGCTCACCCGTGGAGGTTCTCCACGTCACCAGGAACTGGCTCCCATCGTAGGCCGTCACGAGACCCTTCGCCCCAAAGGCGATGTCGCGCGGCTCCACATCCAGCACCATGAAATCCTCGGCCCTCACCCGCGTCGCATAACTCATGATGGAAGAGGTCCAGGTGACGAGGTAGTTGCCTCCTCCATAGGTCACCTTCGCCCCCGACGTCGCTTGGACGCGCATCGGGCTGATGGCGCGGAGAATGCTGCTCGTGCCGTCAGTGGCATACACCTTCTTGCCCAGGATGGCCGAGACGTACCCACAGTCTCGATTGCACGAGAAGTGGTAGCCAGCCCAGGTCACCAGATAGTCACTCCCATCGGAGGCCACGGACGGCGAGTAGTAGGCGGTTGAGGATGCGCTGAGCTGCCGGGACGGCCCCAACACCGCGCCATCCGCGCCCCTCACCCGCACACTCCAGATGCGAGGAGCGGATTTGTTCATGTGGGTCCACGTCACCAGGAAATCCGTCCCGTTGGACGCCACGGCGGGTTCGTACTCGATGGCCTCGCTACAGGCGATGCACAGCGGCACGGCGTCGAGCGGTGCCCCGTCCGAGCCGCGTATACGCATGGCCCGGATATCCTCATAGCCATACGCGTCCATCTCGGACCAGACGACCAGGGTGATGTCTCCCGCGCTCGCCGCGACCACCCCGTTCTGATACCCGTCGGCGAGGGCCAAGGGCGGCGAGAACTCCGGCGAGACCGTGAGGGCCTGCGCGCTAGAGGCCGTCCGCAGCGGCGCTTCGCTCGCCTCGGTCAGTTCCTGCGGACCGCAGGCTCCCAGCACAGCGACGCTCGCGCACACAAGAGCGAGAGACAAGACCGGACTTCGACAATGGGGAGTCAAGGAGATGGCTCTGTTCATCTCCTCATTCTATCCACCCACACTCCGAATCCTACTAGATTTACTCGATTTTTACAGCTTACATGTATTTCATGATTGCCAGGGCTGATGAGTTCCTCGGGGCACCGCACTCAGCGTCGTCGGCGTAGCAGCCTTCCGAGTCCCAGCAACGCCAGCATCCAAGGAGAGCCGCCGGTGCTCGAGCAGCCGTAGGGAGGCTCCTTGGAAGGTGTCGACACGTCCTGCGCGGGCATCGACGGTGCCGGCTTGGGTTCCACCGTCTCACCCGTCGAGGGAGGGGAGCCCGGATCGGACTCGGGTGTCGGCTCCGGCTCGGGCGTCGGCGTCGGCTTAGGCTCGGGCGTCGGCTCGGGCTCCGGCGTCGGCTCGGGCTCGGGCGTCGGCTCGGGTGTCGGCTTCGGCTCGGGCGTCGGCTCGGGCTCGGGCTCGGGGGGCAGCACGTCCTCGAGCCGCGTCGCCTGGACGAAGCCGTCGTGGTACACGACTCCCACCGGCCGCACGGTGTCGCTCCGGTACAGGCCCAGCTTCAGGTAGATGCCATCTCCCTCGTACATGGTGGCGCCCCGGAACTTCTCCAGCACCTTCTTCCCGTTGTGCCACAGCTCGACGAAGCCCACCTTCGTGTCCGACGACCACTTCACGCGGAAGATGAAGTCCTGCCACACGCCACGCTCCAGCTTCACCTTCCAGGGCGTCGTGCTCGCGTTGAGGGTGAGGCGCACCTCCTCGCCGTAGACGAAGAACTCCACCGGCGGCGAGCCGCAGCACCCCGTGTGGTGCCACTGGGTGAAGGTCTGCCATGTCTTCACGCTCGGGAAGTCCTGCGCGAACATCACCTGCCAGCGGTAGTAGTACTCCGAGCCCTCCGCCTCGTTGCCCATGTACACCAGCTCGTTGCGGTTCCCGCTGGAGTCGATGGGATCATCCCCCTGCACCACCGTGGCCTTGAGCGCGTAGCGCCCCTGCGTCACTGGTGACTTCACCACCTGCAGCCGATCCGCGCTCACCCGCTGTGCCCGCGTGTACTGGGAGATGTCCCCCGTCTCGAAGTCCCCGCGCCACACGACGCCGGCCCACGACAGTCCCGGCACCAGCACGGCGAGCGGTGAAACGATGCTGAGTGCTCTCAAGGTTACGCCTCGCAAGCTGTTTGACACTCAACGACACGACGCACACTTGCAGGTCCTGTCTTTATTTCAAGGCGACCTCATTCCATGCGCCTCGACCGCACCTCGAACGGACAGGCGAGCCCTCGCTCCTCGGAGAACGTCCATTCCGGGACATGAGAGGGGTTGCGCGGCCCTCCCGCCAGGCAGGCGGGCCACTGCACGCCGCGTCGCGTCATGGCAAGGAAACAAGCAGGCGACTGACGGAGCGCCAGGGTAGTATAGGGTGCTCTTCCCTTCGCGGCGCCCCCTCTGGAGTGCCTCGGGTACACAACCCCATGCTCGTCCTGCGAGATGTCCAGAAGACCGATCTGCCCGGCCTGAAGCGGCTCGCGGCGGTGCTCAACACCGTCAACCTGCCCAACAACGAGGAGACGCTCTCCGCCATCATCGACAAGTCCGTGAAGAGC
Source organism: Archangium sp. (assembly GCA_003249315.1). Classification (GTDB taxonomy): domain Bacteria; phylum Myxococcota; class Myxococcia; order Myxococcales; family Myxococcaceae; genus QKJM01. Next base: position 1,656 of record QKJM01001013.1, on the reverse strand, counting down.
TTCTCCGGCAAGGTGAAGGACCCCTTCGAGCGCGAGTACCTCTTCGTCCTGGAGGACGTGCGCAACGAGCTCATCATCGGCACGTCGATGATCATCGCCCAGCACGGCACCTACGAGTCTCCGCACATCTACTACGATGTGACGGAGCGCGAGCACTACTCAGCCTCGCTGGGCCGGCACTTCCGGCACAAGGTGCTCTCCATGGGCTACAACTACGAGGGCCCCACGGAGATCGGCGGCCTGGTGGTGGATCCGCCCTACCGCGCCACGCCGGACAAGCCCGGCAAGCAGCTCTCGTACGTGCGCTTCCTCTTCATGGCCATGCACAAGCGCCTCTTCCGGCCGCGCGTGCTGGCGGAGCTGCTGCCGCCGCTGCTTCCGGATGGGCGCAGCCTGCTGTGGGAGGCGTGCGGCAAGAAGTTCACCGGCCTCACCTACCAGGAGGCGGATCGGCTCAGCCGGCAGAACAAGGAGTTCATCAAGGAGCTCTTCCCCACCTCGGACATCTACGCCAGCCTCTTCCCCGAGCGCGTGCAGAAGGCGCTCGGAGAGGTGGGGCCCAACACCCAGGGCGTGCAGCGGATGCTCGAGCGCATCGGCTTCCGCTACATGGAGCGGGTGGATCCGTTCGACGGCGGCCCCCACTTCGAGGCCAACCTCGCGGACATCTCCCTGGTGCGGCGCTACCGCACGGTGAAGCTGGCCGAGGAGGACTTCGAGATGGAGGGGGATGATCTGCTCGTGGCCTGGGAGCGGGAGTCGGGCCGTAACCGCTTCCGCGCGGTGCGCACCACCGGCCGGCTGGACGACAAGTTCGCCCACCTGCCGGCGAAGGCGAAGGAGCTGCTCGACGCGCCCACCGGCGCGAGGCTGTCCGTCATCCCCTTCGACATCTGAGCCGGCGCTACCTCGGAGACGGCCGGCGCACCACGCGCCGCTCGCCTCGCAGCAGCGCCAGCCACCGCTCCCCGGCCTCCACCGCGGAGCCCTCGGGCTCGGCCAGGGCCAGCGGAAGGTGCGTCTCCGAGGTGACGGCGTCCAGCGAGGTCGGATCCACGTCCAGCGTGCCCCCTCCCGCCAGACCCACACGCACCCACACATGCGGCCGGGCCGGGCCCCCGTCCACGACGAGCAGCCCGTGTACCAGCGCCACCCGCTGCCTCCGCGCCGCCGCCTTCGCCGCGAAGCGCAGCGCATGCGCCAGGCACCCGCCCGCCTCTCCCTCGCCCCCCTCGCGCAGGTCCCCCTCCCCCGGCACCTTCTCCGGAAAGGCCGCATGCACCTCCTCGGCGAGGGCCCGCGCCGCCCCGGCCCTCCAGGGCGTCAGCCAGGAGGGGCGCACCGGTGCCGGCCACGGCGGGGAGAAGGCCAGCGGTCCCCTCACCCCCTCCACCGGCACCCCTCGCGCGAAGAGCTCCGGCGGAGGCCTCAGTCGCACGCCCGGAGACACCGCGGTGAAGCGCGACTCCCCCACCTCCAACGCCTCCAGCCGCCCCCGCCCGTCGTAGCGCGCGGTGAAGGGCTGGCCCAGCAACGTCCCCTCGGCCCGGCTCCCCTGCACCGCGGTGAGGCAGTGCGGCCCCTCGCGGCCGGAGAGTTCCTCCCTTCCCACCACGCACCCCGGCGCCGGCGGCCCTCGCCACAGCCACAGCGCCT
>QKJM01000982.1 GCA_003249315.1 Archangium sp. | reverse complement strand
CCTGGGGCTTGCCGGCAGGGATGTGGAGCACCGTGCGCTCCTCCTCCTCTCCCAGCAGCCGCGCGACATAGTCCGCCACGTTGTCGCTCTGCCGCAGCGCGCCCGAGTCCAGCAGGTACTCCAGCTCCTCCTGAACCTCCGCGGCCCGCTGGTAGCGTGCGTCCCGGTCCTTCGTCAGGCAGCGCATGACGATCCGCGACAACTCCGGCGGGTAGTCGTTGCGCAGCAGGTGGGGCGGCGAGGGGTTCTCGAAGCGGATGGCGTAGAGGATGCCCTCCGTCGTTGGCCGGACGAAGGGTGAGCGCCCGGTGGTGATTTCGTAGAGCATCACCCCCAGCGCGAAGATGTCCGTGCGGTGATCCAACCGCTCCTGCGCCACCTGCTCCGGGGAGAGGTAGAGGAACTTGCCCTTGATCACCCCCGGCTTGCTGCGCTCCATGAAGGCGCCGGCCTTGGCGATGCCGAAGTCCACCAGCTTCACCGAGCCGTCGTAGCCCACCATCACGTTCTGCGGGCTGACGTCCCGGTGGATGAGCTCCAGGGGGCGGCCATCCACTCCGGTGGACATGTGGGCGTAGTCCAGCCCCGAGGCCACCTGGGCGCAGATACGCGCCGCCACCGCGTAGGGCACCGCGGCGTTGAACTTCGTCTCCTCCGCGAGGATCCGCCGCAGGTCCACCCCCGCCAGGTACTCCATCGCGATGAAGATGCTCTCGCCCAGGCTCCCCAGCTCGAAGAGCTGCACGATGTTGGGGTGGTGGAGCTGCGCGGCGATGCGGGCCTCGTCCAGGAACATCTGGACGAACTCCGGCTCCTCCGCGAGGTAGGGAAGGATGCGCTTGATGACCAGCAGCTCCTCACGAGGAGGCTGTTGCGCGAGGAAGAGCTCCGCCATGCCCCCCACCGCGAGCCGCTTGATGAGGAGATACTTGCCGAAGGGGGTGGCGGTCTGAGGAGCGTTATCGGAAATGGGATCCCCCTGGACTCAATCGTGAGGAAGCCTCGACGTCGGCGCGAGCTTACCCTCAATCTCGGCGGCGTAGTGGAGGGCTGTTCCTGGAGCGGGACTGAACGGAGCCGCCCCTCCGGCGTCCCACTCCCCCGCGAGATCCCCCTCACAGTCCTGGGGATGGAGGACGTAGGTGTACCGGTTGTAGCCCCCGTCATCCTGCTCGGTGCCGGGCACCCGGCCCTCGAGGCGGACGCAGTCGAGGAGCTCGGTGCCTCCGTCCTCGCAGGGGGCGAAGGAATAGGTATCCCACACCCCACGGAGGCCCTGCGGAAAGGTGACGGTGCCACCATCGTCGCGCACCAGGGCCTGCCAGTCGCACCGAGCCGGGCCCCCATCCGTGGGGCTCTCGCCAGAGGTCTTCTGGTTGCTGACGAGGATGCCGCCAGTCACCTCGAAGCCGTAGAAGACGGCGTCCTGCGGATCCGCGGACTGGCGCTGGAAGGCCCTCGGGGTGGGGTTGGTGAGAACGAGTGGTCCTGGAACATACACGCGCGTACCCGCGAGTTCGGGATTGGGGCGGGCGAAGCCACCATCGGCATCACCGAAACCCGCTGGTGCGGTGGTGTCCCCTGGGGGCGTCACGCTCCCGGAGAGGATGATCTCCAGGGGCCGCGCCAGGGAGGCCAGGTGCTGGCGATGGGCCACGAAGGGCTCGTCCGGGTCGGACTGGAGCCACCCGGAGAGCGTCAGCCGCTGGCCCACCTGGGGCAGGAAGTCCGCGGGGAGATCGCCCTCCTTCATGGAGACCCAGAGGCCATCGGTGGGACGAGAGGGCTCGACGACCCAGAACCGGGAACGGCGCGCCTGCCCGCCGTCGCCGCCAGACACCTCGTCCACGGCGTTGACGACCACCCCTTCGAGCTGGATCCACGTACCGTAGCGGGCCCTGCGCGCCTCGGCGATGGTCATCACGGTGGGCGCGGAGGGACCCGCATCCGAGGTACCGGCATTGGTACCGGAATCCGCCCCGGAGCCCGCGTCGAAGGAGCTGCACACGCCGACGCAGCCCACGCCATCGGGAGGACCGTCGGTCCCCGGTGCCCCACTGGCACCGCATCCGGTCGCCGTGACGACCAGGACCGCCGCACCAAGGGTCTTGCACAGAGGAATCAAGGCGCCATCTCCCGCATGGAATCTTCCGACCTCGAATGTAGGGGCTTATACCGGCGGTGAGAGGGCGCCCGCAAGGAAGGGACCCCTCTCTCGAACCGGAGCCGTCGAGCAAGGAACCTCGCCCCATGCCGCGACCCACACATCCCTTCTTCCGGGGGCTCTCCCCCACCCTGCACATCGCCCACCGGGGAGGCGCGCGGCTCGCGCCAGAGAACACCCTGGAGGCCTTCCGGCTCGCCGTGGAGCACTACGGCACCCAGATGCTGGAGACGGACATACACCTCACCCGCGACGGCGAGCTGGTGCTGGCCCACGACGCCACCCTGGAGCGGTGTACCACCGGCGAGGGAGCGCTCGCGGAGCACACGCTGGCGGAGCTGAAGCGGCTGGACGCCGGCTACCACTTCACCCCGGACGAGGGCCGCACCTTCCCCTTCCGGGGCCAGGGCGTGCGCATGCCCACCCTGCGCGAGGCCCTGCGGGCCTTCCCGGAGCTGCGCTTCAACATCGAGGTGAAGCCGGACGTACCGGGCATCGAGGACACCTTCCACCAGGTGCTGCGCGAGGAGGGCGCCCTGGAGCGCGTCTGCGTGGGCAGCGAGCTGGACACGGTGGGCGAGCGGCTGGCCCGGGAGATGCCGGACGCCTGCCACTTCTACCCACGCGACGCGCTCGCGGAGTTCGTCCTCACCGTGCGCGCGGGCGGGGAGCCGCCGGAGGATCCGCGCTACACCGTGCTGGACATGCCCCTCTACTTCGGAGAGGTGCGGCTGGTGGACGAGGCCCTGCTGCGCGTGGCGGACGCGCACTGCCGGTGGATCAACGTCTGGACGGTGGATGACCCCGAGGAGATGCGCCGGCTCGTCGCCGAGGGCGTGGGCGGCATCATGACGGACCGACCGGATCTGCTGCGCCAGGTCTTGGACGCCTCGCCAAACCCGCGCTAAGCCTCTACCTCCCATGCCCCGCTCCCCCCAGCGCAAGCGCGCCCCCAAGGCCGAGGCCCCCGCGGCAACCGCCGCCCAGCCCCTTCCCACCGCCGCGCCGAAGAGCCCACCGGCTCCAACTCCGGCGGCCGCCGAGCGCAATGTCGTGCGCCGCCCCCGCCCGAGCCGCGCCAAGCGCTTCGTCGCGCTCGCGGGCAACATCGGCGCGGGGAAGACCACTGCCGCGAAGATCATCAGCCAGACCTTCGGCTTCGAGCTCTTCGACGAGCCCGTCATCGATAACCGCTTCCTCAAGGACTACTACGCCAACATGAAGCGGTGGTCCTTCACCCTTCAGTTGGAGTTCCTCATCCGGCGGGTGGAGCACCATGAGCTCATCCACTCGGTGAAGAAGAGCTGCGTGCAGGACCGGACGCTCTACGAGGATCCGGAGATCTTCGCCAAGTACCTGCATGGCCTGGGACACATGACCAACCAGGAGCTGGATCTCTACTTCGAGTACTTCCAGCGCCTGACGCGCAACATCGCGCACCCGGACAAGGTCATCTGCTTCGACGTGCCGAAGGTGGAGGTGCTGCTGGGACGCATCCAGGAGCGAGGCCGCGAGGAGGAGAAGGGCATCGGCAAGGCGTTCCTGCGCGGTCTGAGCGGCTACTACGCCACCTTCCCCATGGTGCTGAGCAACAAGTACGGAGTGGACTGCCTGGTGCTGGACGTGTCCGAGAACGACATCCGCACCGGCCGGGGCCGCGAGGAGTTCCTCGACCAGGTCTCCACCTTCCTCGCCTCCTGAGGTTCACCATGGCCGAGCTCGCCCCCAAGAGTCCCCGTGAGTCAGAGGTGGTGATGACTCAGATGATCCTCCCCTCCGACGCCAACCCCGTGAACGCGGCGTTCGGCGGCAAGGTGATGGAGTGGATCGACATCTGCGCCGCGGTGGCCGCCCAGCGTCACTGCCGGCAGGTGGTGGTCACCGCCTCCATGGACGACCTGCACTTCCACTCCGCCATCAAGGTCGGGTGGACGGTGACGCTGCACTCGCGCGTCATCGCCACCTTCCGCACCTCCATGGAGGTGGGCGTCACCGTCACCGCGGAGAACTTCCTCACCGGCGAGAAGCACCTCACCACCAGCGCGCTGCTCACCTTCGTGGCCCTCTCGGCCAACGGGGAGAAGGTCCCCGTGCCCCCGCTCCTGCTGGAGACGGACGAGGAGCGCGAGGCCTTCCAGGAGGCCCAGCAACGGCGTGCGGAGCGGATCGCCCGCAACAAGAAGAGCCCCTCCTGGCTGCGGGTGATCAAACCCGGCGCCGCGGGGTGACGCGAGGGACGCCCGAGGTGGGAACCCGCTCGGGGCCACACACCCTCACCCCGTCCCTCTCCCAGAGGGAGAGGGTCAAACCACCGTGGAGGTCCCCTCTCCCCCCTGGGAGAGGGCTCGGGTGAGGGGTTACACCCTGGTGACCCGGGCACTACCCGCGGCTCAGGTCGTGAACGACGTGCCGCAGCCGCAGGAGGACTTCGCGTTGGGGTTGTTGAACTTGAACCCCGCGCCGGTGATCCCCGAGACGAAGTCGATCTCCGTCCCCGTCAGGTACTGGCTGCTGAGCGCATCCGTGGCGATCTTCACCCCCTCCTGCTCCCAGGTGAGATCGTTCGGCTTCGCCTCGCGCACCATGTTGAGATCGTACCCCAGGCCGCTGCAGCCAGCGGGCACCACGCGGATGGAGAAGAAGTAGTCCTGGAAGCCCTGGTCCTGGATGACCTTCTTCACCTGGGTGATGGCGGCGTCGGTGAGCCGCACCGGGTTGGCCGGGGTGCTCTGGGGGGCGGTGGTCTCGGGAGCAGTGGTGGTCGTGTCCATGTGGGTAAGGTCTCCTTACAGGCGCCTTATAACGCCGGGTCCCGGAAATGCCATCCACACCCGCCCGGAATGCGGGCAGGCGGACAGGGCGATCCCATCGCTCGTCGGTTATAGGGTGTCCCCATGCCCCCCACCCTCCAAGAGCTCCTCTCCGAGGTCCGCCGGGAAATCCGCGAGGTCTCCATCGAGGACGTCAAGCGCCTGCTGGAGGCGCGCGCCCCGGTGAAGCTCATCGACGTGCGCGAGGGGGACGAGCATGCGAGTGGCCGGCTGCCCGGCGCGATCCACATCCCCCGCGGCTTCCTCGAGCTGCGCATCGAGGACAAGGCCTCCCGGGAGGAGGAGCTCATCCTCTACTGCGCCGCGGGCATCCGCTCGGCGCTGGCGGCGCGCACCCTGCAGCAACTGGGCTACACCCGCGTGGCCTCCCTGGCCGGCGGCTACAACCGGTGGAGCGACGCGGCCTACCCGGTGGAGAAGCCGGTGGTGCTCACCCCCGCCCAGAAGGAGCGCTACCGCCGCCACCTCATCCTCCCCGAGGTGGGAGAGGAGGGGCAGGTGAAGCTGCTCCAGTCCCGGGTGCTGCTGCTGGGCGCGGGCGGGCTGGGCTCGCCGGCCGCCCTCTACCTGGCCGCCGCTGGCGTGGGCACGCTGGGCATCGTCGACGCGGACGTGGTGGACCCGAGCAACCTCCAGCGGCAGGTGCTCCACACCTTCGAGCGCCAGGGCCAGCCCAAGGTGGAGAGCGCCCGCGCCACCCTCGAGGCCCTCAACCCGGACGTGAAGGTGGTGCCCTTCGCCGAGCGCCTCACCTCCGCCAACGCGCTGCGCATCCTCGAGGGCTTCGACCTGGTGCTCGACGGCGGAGACAACTTCCCCACCCGCTACCTCCTCAACGACGCCTGTGTCCTCCTGGGAAAGCCCAACCTCCACGGCTCCATCTTCCGCTTCGAGGGCCAGGTGACGACCTTCGTCCCCGGTCAGGGCCCCTGCTACCGCTGCCTCTACCCCTCCCCTCCCCCTCCCGAGCTCGCCCCCTCCTGCGCCGAGGCCGGCGTGCTGGGCGTACTCCCCGGCATCATCGGCCTGCTCCAGGCCAACGAGGCCCTCAAGCTGCTGCTCGGCCAGGGCCAGCCGCTGGTGGGTCGCCTGCTCACCTTCGACGCGCTCGGCACCCACTTCCAGGAGCTGAAGCTGAGAAGGAACCCCCAATGCCCGGTGTGTGCTCCGGGCGCGAAGGTGGAGCTCATCGACTACGAGCGCTTCTGCGCCGCGTCCCGCTGAACGGAGCCAACCATGCCCATCCCGGAGATCGATCCCTCCGCCCTCGCCGCCCGCCTCTCCGGCCCGCCCGAGTCGCGGCCCGTGCTGCTCGACGTGCGCTTCCCCCACGAGCACGAGTACGTGGCCCTCCCGGGCTCGGTGCTCATCCCCCTGCCCGAGCTGGAGGAGCGCGTCGACGAGCTGGAGTCCTTCCGCGACAGGCCCATCATCGTCTACTGCCACCACGGCGTGCGCAGCCTGGACGGCGCGGCCTGGCTGCTCTCGCGCGGCCTGGACGCCGTCTCCCTGCGCGGAGGGATCGATCTCTACGCCCGCGAGGTGGATCCGAGCCTGCCTCGCTACTGAGGCGCGCTAACGCAGGTACCGGGAGACATCCACCGTCCTGCTGGTGGTCTGCCCGGCGGAGATCTGCACCTCCACGGACACCGGATCCTTGAACGACTGCTGGCTGCGCAGCTCCAACTGGTGCGCGCCCTCGATGAGCTCGATCGGCGCGCTCGGGTAGCGACCGATCAACTGGTCGTCGCGGTAGATCTCCACGCCGGAGAGGTTGCGGCCGCCGGGCAC
>QKJM01000647.1 GCA_003249315.1 Archangium sp. | reverse complement strand
CTTCAGCCTCCTCGGCCCTTCCTCCCCTAGCACGCTTTTCCGGGTGCGTTCACGTCCTCCTTGCCGGGCACTACTGGCAGACCTGCTCGCAGACGTCCGGCACCACCGCGGGGTTGCCTCGATCCGCGAACCAGGCCTCGAACTGCTCGCAGGTGAGCGCTCTCAGCTCCCTCTGGCACTCGTCGAACCTGCCGAGGTCGAAGTTCGTCTCTCCCGCGTTGATCTCCGTGCAGAGCTGCGCCCGCTCGCTGAGCTCGTCGCAGTCGTTGTTGGCCTCGAACCTCGTCTCACACGTCTCCACGGTGGAGCCGTAGACATCGACGAACTCGGGGAGGGCCTTCTCGTCGGGGGTGGCGCACTCGAAGACGCGCTCACACTGGAGCTGGACGCGTTCGCGGCAGAGCTCCGACGCCGTGGGGCCGCAGCCGAGGGCGGCGAGGGAGAGCAGGGCACTGGCGGAGAGCAGGGACGGACGCATGGGGTTGCTCCTGGAGGAGGGTGGCGCCCTGCGAGTTAGTACCGTCCCTCGTGCCGTGGTCCTCCGCTGGAGCAGGCTCGTGCGGGAGGTGTGCGTCGGGTGACGGAGGGGATGGGCATGCGGCCAGTGGCCAACAGTGGAGACTGCGCGGCCCTGTCTCTGGCGCTATGGGGTAGGGTGTACACCGGATGAATCAACACCTTGAACTCGAGTCCCTGAGCTGCCAGCGGGCGGATGCGCGGGAGCCCCAGGGCTACCGTGCCGCGCTGGGCGATGCGCGGGCCTCCTTCCTGCTGACGGATCCGCCGTACTGCCTCCTCACGCGGCGCCGCAAGGGGGGAGACCTGCGGGATCCGCGCGCGAGCAAGAAGATCGATCGCAATCCCATCGTCCGCTTCGAGACGGTGCGCGACTACCGCGCCTTCACCGAGGCGTGGATGACACGCGCGGTGGCGCACCTCACGCCGGACGCCACCCTGGCCATCTGGACGAACCTGCTGGGCAAGGAGCCCATCCTCGCGGTGGCGCGCTCGCTGGGGTTCAGCCACCTGCGGGGCGAGTATGTCTGGGGCAAGCGCACCACGGAGAAGAACGCCAACGAGCAGACGCTGCGCGTCTACGAGGTGGCCTTGGTGCTCTCCCGGACTCCCGCGCCCGTGCTGGGGCTGGCGGATCCGCCCACCGTCTGGGCCGTGGTGGGGGGGTATGACGATGATGGCGAGGCGGCGCGCTGGGGCAACCACCCCCACCACAAGCCGTTCTCCGTGCTGGAGCCGCTGGTGCGCACGTGGAGCCGGCCGGGGGACTGGGTTCTGGATCCCTTCGCGGGCAGTGGTTCCATGCCGGCGGCGGTGCTGAGGTTGGGACGCCGGCCGGCGTGCCTGGAGGTGGAGCCCGAGTGGGCCGAGCGGGTGACCCGGCGGTTGCGGGAGACGGCCCGGGAGCTACCTGCCTCCTGAGCGAACAGGCGAGCAGTCCAGGGTTGGCGGGCCGGCCTCGCCTCCCCATACCCGTAGGGCGGAAGGAGCAACTGCATGAAGGTGACCAAGGATCGGATCGTGTCGTTGGAGTACCGGTTGCACCTCGGAGACGGGTCGGTCATCGACCAGAGTGCTCCAGGGGAGCCGCTCGCCTACCTGCATGGGCGGGGGCAGATCGTCCCCGGTCTGGAGGGGGAGCTGGAGGGCATGTCCGCTGGCGAGTCCAAGCAGGTGGTGGTGCCTCCCTCCAAGGGCTACGGCGAGCATGATGCTCGTGGCATCCAGGAGGTGCCTCGGACCATGTTCCCCCCCAATGCCCCGCTGCAGGTGGGGATGACCCTCACCGCCCAGACGGAGCAGGGGGACATGATCCCCATCACCCTCCGGGAGCTGAAGGGCGACTCGGTCGTGGTGGATCTCAACCACCCGCTGGCGGGCAAGACGCTCCACTTCGACGTGACGGTGCGCGAGGTACGCGATGCCAGCACCGAGGAGCTACAGCACGGCCATGCCCATGGGCCCGGGGGAGCGCACTAGCGCTCGAGAGGCTTGGGGGAGGGTGAGGGGGCCGGAGATGGGCACCCTCACCCCGTTCCTCTCTCGGGGGAGAGAGGCTAGGAGCGCAGGCCGGGGGCCTCGTGGCCCGAGCGTGCCATGTACTCCGTGTAGCCACCCCCGTACTTGTGAACGCCCTCCGGCGTCAGCTCCAGCACCCGGTTGGACAGCGCCGCCAGGAAGTGCCGGTCGTGGCTCACGAAGAGCATGGTGCCCTCGTAGTTGGCCAGCGCCGTGATCATCATCTGCTTCGTCGCCATGTCCAGGTGGTTGGTGGGCTCGTCCAGCACCAGGAAGTTGGGCGGATCATAGAGCATCTGCGCCAGCACCAGCCGGGCCTTCTCGCCACCCGACAGCACCCGGCACTTCTTGTCCACCTCGTCCCCGGAGAAGCCGAAGCACCCGGCCAGCGCCCGCAGCGAGCCCTGCGAGGCCCGCGGGAAGCGGTTCACCAGCGACTCGAAGACCGTCTCCTCCGGCGCCAGCACCTCCATGGCGTGCTGCGCGAAGTAGCCCATCTTCACGCTGCCGCCGATCGTCACCTCGCCATCGTCTGGCTGCGACTCTCCCGCCACCAGCTTCAGCAGCGTGGACTTGCCCGCGCCGTTCACGCCCATCACGCACCAGCGCTCGCCACGTCGCACCAGGAAGTCCATCCCGTCGTAGATGCGGCGCTGGCCGTAGCCCTTCACCACCTGCTCCAGCTTCGCCACGTCTTCTCCCGAGCGCGGTGGCGGCTGGAACTCGAAGAGCAGCGTCTGCTGCCGCTTGGGTGGCTCCACCTTCTCGATCTTCTCCAGCTTCTTCACCCGGCTCTGCACCTGCGCCGCGTGGGAGGCGCGTGCCTTGAAGCGCTCGATGAAGCGCAGCTCCTTGGCCAGCATCGCCTGTTGGCGCTCGAACTGGGCCTGCTGCTGCTTGTCGTTCTGCGCGCGCTGCCTCTCGTAGAAGTCGTAGTTGCCCGAGTACGTCGTCAGCTCGCCGCCGTCGATCTCGATGATCTTCGTGACGATCCGGTTCATGAACTCGCGATCGTGACTCGTCATCAGCAGGGCGCCCTCGAAGCCCTTGAGGAAGTTCTCCAGCCAGATGAGGGACTCGATGTCGAGGTGGTTGCTGGGCTCGTCCAGCAGCATCACGTCCGGGCGCATGAGGAGGATGCGCGCGAGCGCCACCCGCATCTTCCACCCGCCGGAGAGCGCCCCCACGTCCCCATCCATCATCTCCTGGGTGAAGCCGAGACCCGAGAGGATCTCCCGTGCCCGTCCCTCCAGGGCATACCCGCCGAGCTCCTCGAAGCGGGCCTGCACCTCGCCGAAGCGCTCCACGAGCTTGTCCAGCTCGTCCATGCGCTCGGGGTCCGCCATGGCCAGCTCCAGCTCCTTGAGCTCCGCGGACACCGTGGACACCGGCCCCGCTCCATCCATCACCTCCGCCACCGCGCTCTTGCCGGCCATCTCGCCCACGTCCTGGTCGAAGTAGCCGATGGTGACGCCGCGATCGATGGACACCTGGCCCTCGTCCGGGTGCTCCCGCTGGACGACCATCCGGAACAGCGTGGACTTGCCCGCGCCGTTGGGGCCCACCAGGCCGATCTTCTCGCCGCGGTTGAGCTGCGCCGAGGCCTCCACGAAGAGGATCTGCTTGCCGTGCTGCTTGCCGATGTTGTCGAGACGAATCATGTCGCTTCGGGGAAGGGGTGATCAGGTTCCGGTGGCCAGGTCCTGCAACTCCTGCCAGCGGTTGTACAGTCGGTCCACCTCGGCGCTGGCCGCTTCCAGCTCGGCCTGCACCTCGGCGGCCTTCACGCCGTCGGAGTAGACGCTCGGATCCACGAGCCGGGCCTCCAGCTCGGCCTTTCGCGCCTCGGCGGCTTCGATGGCCGCCTCCATTCCGTCCAGCTCCCGCTGATCCTTGTACGAGAGCTTCCCCGGCTTGCGTGCCGGCTTGGACGCGGAGGGGGAGGGCTCCGCCTTCTTCGGCGTGGGGGCGGGCGCGGCCTTCGCCTCGGCCTGCTCCTTCAGCCTCCGGTACATCTCGAAGTTGCCCTCGTACCGGACGACGCGGCCGTTGCCCTCGAAGGCGAGGACGGAGGTGGCCACCTTGTCCAGGAAGTACCGGTCGTGCGTCACCAGCAGCACGCTGCCGGTGAAGCGCAGCAGCAGTCCCTCGAGGATGTTGAGGGTGACGATGTCCAGGTCGTTGGTGGGCTCGTCGAGGACGAGGACGTTGGCGCCCTCCAGGAAGAGTCGCGCCAGCAGCAGCCGGTTGCGCTCGCCGCCGGACAGCGCCTGCACCTTCATCCGTTGCATGGGCACCGGGAAGAGCAGGTCATCCAGGTAGTCGCGCAGCGCCACCCGCTTGTCCCCGAGCTCCACCCAGTCGTCCCCGCGTGGCGAGGCCGCCTCGTACACCGTCTGCTCGGGATCCAACGAGGCGCGCGTCTGATCGTAGTACGCCACCTTCGTGTTCTTGCCGATCTCCACCGTCCCCGAGTCCGGGGGCAGTTCGCCCAGCAGCACGCGGAGGAAGGTCGTCTTGCCCACGCCGTTGGGCCCCAGCAGGGCCACGCGCTCGCCGCGCTGCAACAGCAGGTTCACGTCCTTCAGCACGAGCCGATCGCCGAAGGACTTGGACACCCCCTCGGCTTCAATCACGTGGTGACCGAGCCGCGGCGCCTGGATCACCTGGAGCGCGGCCACCTTCGGCCGCTGGAAGCTCTTCTCCTGCATGAGCTTCTGGGCCCGCTCGATGCGGGCCTTGCTCTTGGTGCGCCGCGCCTCCACGCCCTTGCGGAGCCAGGCTACCTCCTGGGAAATCCACCGCTCGCGCTTGTGCTGGGCGAGCTCTTCCTGCTCCTGGGCGACCAGCTTCTGCTCCAGGTACGCCTGGTAGTTGCCCGGGTAGGAGACGACGCCTCCTCCGGGTTGGATTTCGACGATCCGATCCACCAGATCATCGAGGAAGTACCGATCGTGCGTCACCAGCAGCAGGGAGCCGGGGAGCTTGTCCAGCTCGCCCTCGAGCCACTCCACCGTGTCCGCGTCCAGGTGGTTGGTGGGCTCGTCGAGCATCAGCAGGTCCGGCCGGGTGAGGAGCGCACGGGCGATGGCCACCCGCTTGCGCAGTCCGCCGGAGAGCTCGGCCACGGGCCGATCCCAGTCCTTCACCCCCAGCTTGTCCAGGAGCGTCTTCGCGTGGTGCTCGGTGTCCCAGCCGCCGAGCTGTTCGATGCGGTCCGACAGCGTCGCGAGCTGCTCCAGCAGCTTCTCATGGGCCTCCTCGGGAGTGGACTCGAGGCGGCGCGTCAGCTCGGCGTGTGCCGTGAGGACTTCCTTGAGCGGCCCTTGGGCCACGGCCAGCTCCGAGGCCACCGTGGCGCCCTCGGGGAACTCGGGCTCCTGGGGCAGGTAGGTGACGCGCGCTCCCCGGCGGAGCTGCAGCTCCCCCTCGTCCGGGCGGGCCACCCCGGCCAGTATCTTCATCAACGAGGACTTGCCGGAGCCGTTCACCCCCACCAGGCCCACGCGCTCACCTTCCTCGAGGGTGAGCGTGAGGTTCTCGAAGACGGTGCGGCTACCGAAGGCGAGCTGGAGGTTGGCGGCGCGGAGCAGGGTCATGTCTCTCCCTGGAAGGCGGGGGGTTCTCGTCGGGGTGGCGCGGGCCTACATCCACTTGGGCGGGCGAGGCCGGGAGGGGGCGGCGGGTGCCGCCGGAGTCGCCGCGGGCGCGGGCTTCGCCGCGTGGCCCTTCTGGGCGGCGCGCGGCGGGCCGGCTCGCAAGCTCCCTCCGGTCTTCTGTCGCGGGGCCTCCGAGGACTGCGCGCCACCGGAGCGTCCGCGTCCGCCTCGGCGGCGGCGCCTTCCACCCTCCGGGCCCGTGCCGCGAGGCTGCGCGGGGCGAGGCCCGGCCTGGACCCGGCCCGGCGCGGGTGAGGGCGCGGTGGGCGAGGGAGGCGGCAGCGAGGAGCGGTAGGGGTGCGCGTCCACCACGGGCACGGTCCGACGGATGGTGCGCTCGATGTCCTTCAGGTAGGCGCGCTCCTCGGTGTCGCAGAAGGAGAGGGCCTGGCCTTCGGCGCCCGCCCGGCCCGTGCGGCCGATGCGGTGTACGTAGGCCTCGGGCACGTTGGGCAGATCGAAGTTGATGACATGGGTGATGCCGTCGATGTCGATGCCTCGCGCGGCGATGTCGGTGGCCACCAGCACGCGGCAGGTGCCGGACTTGAGCGAGGCCAGGGCCCGCTCGCGGGCGTTCTGGCTCTTGTTGCCGTGGATGGCCTCCGCGCCGATGCCCGCCGCGTCCAGGTGGCGGGCCACCCGGTTCGCTCCGTGCTTGGTGCGCGTGAAGACGATCGCGCGATCGATCTGCTCCGTCTCCAGGAGATGCACCAGCAGGCTGCGCTTCTGCTCCTTGTCGACGAAGTACAGCCGCTGATCGATCTTCTCCGCGGTGGTGGCCACGGGGGTGACCTCGACCCGCACCGGATTCACCAGGATGCTCTGCGCCAGGCTCTGGATCTCCGGAGGCATGGTGGCCGAGAAGAAGAGCGTCTGGCGGGGGCGGGGCAGGGTGGCGATCACCCGCTTCACGTCATGGATGAAGCCCATGTCCAGCATCCGGTCCGCCTCGTCGAGGACGAAGACCTCCAGCGAGCGGTAGGACACCAGTCCCTGGCCCATCAGGTCCAACAGGCGGCCCGGGGTTGCCACCAGCACGTCCACCCCGCGGCGAAGGGACTCCTCCTGGGCGGACTGGCCCACGCCACCGAAGATGACGGCGCAGTTGAGGCCGGTGTGGCGCCCGTAGGTGC
>QKJM01000322.1 GCA_003249315.1 Archangium sp. | reverse complement strand
GTCCCGCGCCGAAGACGAAGGGGACGCTGGACTGGCCGCTGCGCGGCGTGCTGTACGCGCGCTTCGGCAAGAAGGGGCGCGAGCCGCACGATGGGATTGATCTGGCCGCGCCGGCGGGCACGTCGATCAAGACGGCCCAGGCGGGCGAGGTGCTGTACGCGGGCGAGCAGCGCGGCTACGGGCTCATCGTCATCGTCCGGCACTCGGAGCAGCTCATCACGCTCTATGCGCACAACCGCGACCTGCGCGTGCGCACCGGGCAGAAGGTGCGTCGCGGACAGGTGATCGCCACCGTGGGTGAGTCCGGCAAGACGAGCGGACCCCAGCTCCACTTCGAGGTCCGCCAGGATGGACGGCCGGTGGATCCGCTCGACTTCCTCGGTCCGCTGCCATCCTCCTGAGCCCGGCCGGCGTGGTCGCCTGTCTGCTTCGTGACGGAGCCGAGGCAGCGGGTGGTTCCCCGCGCGAATTGCCCTAGAGTATGGCTCCCGTGAGTCGCCTCCCGACGCTCTGCATCCTGCTGCTCTCTCCTTTCGCCCGGGCGGAGTCCACTCCCTCTGCTCCGGACGCCGGGGCCGAGAGCGCCGCGTCCACGGCACCCACCGAGCCGGTCGAAGCCCCCCAGGCAGAGATTCTCTCCGTCACCGTCCTGCCCCTGGAGTCCAATGAGGAAGCCCGGGAGGTGGCCCTCGGGCTCACCGCGCTCCTCGTCAGCCGGCTCGCCGAGTCTCCGCGGCTCGAGGTGTCCTCTCCGGCGGACGAGGCCGCCCTGCGCTCCGCCGGCCTCTGCACCGAGGACGCGTGCCCCGGGGAGGCCGCTGACTCGAAAGCGGTGCGTTACGTCATCTCTGGCCGGGTGGATCGCTTCGGCCCGCGCTACCTCCTCACCGCAATCCTGCTGGATGCGGAGAGCGGGCGCGTTCTCGCCCGACCTCGCGTCGCGGTCTCGGCCACCGAGGCCCTGCCGCATGCCACCGCGTCGCTCGCGGCTCGGCTCCTCGTCGAGCTCGTTCCGAACCCCGTGGCGCGTGCTCTCTCGTCGAGCCCTTCCAGCCCGGAGCGGCCCGGCATGGGCTCGCTCGTCGTCGGCCTGCGCGTCAACAACAGCATCATCGACCGTCTGGCCTCCTTCAATCCCGGAGCGGACGTGGAGATCGGCGTCCACTTCCATCCCGAGTGGGTCGTCTTCGCCCAGGTGGGCTTCTCCTATGTTCGTTCCGAGGAGGAGGGCCGCAAGGGTGGCCTCAACGTCCTGCCCAGCGTGCTCGGCCTGCGTCACTACCACCTGCTCGAGAACGCCGTGCGTCCCTACTGGGGCTTCGGCCTTGGCGTCCAGCTCTCCTTCGGCGAGTACGGCATCTTCCGACAGACGGGCCCCCTGCCCACCGTCATCGGCTTCGCCGGTCTGGAGTACCTCATCGCCGGCCACCTCGGCCTCCAGCTCGAGGTGGGTACCAACCTCGCCCAGGCCACGCTCGGCCTCGCGGGCGACAACCTCGGCAGTGGCCTCAACCTCGATCTCAACGCCGGCATCGCCTGGCACTTCTGAGCCCGGAGTTTCATCTCATGCACTCGCGCCTGCGTGCCCTGACCCTGCTCGCCTTCCTCGCCGCTGGTTGTGAGGACCCGCCCCCTCTGCCAGGCCCCAAGGAGCAGGCCGAGGGCTACTACATGAAGGGCACCACCGAATATCTCCAGGGCCACTT
Source organism: Archangium sp. (assembly GCA_003249315.1). Classification (GTDB taxonomy): domain Bacteria; phylum Myxococcota; class Myxococcia; order Myxococcales; family Myxococcaceae; genus QKJM01. The sequence continues at coordinate 5,125 of QKJM01000322.1, read as the reverse complement.
CGAAGAGGCGCTTGCCTCGTTCGAGATCATGAAGGGGCTGACCCCGGATGATCCTCGGCTGCCCGCGGCCTTGGGTGAGCTCTACCTCTCCATGGGCCGCTACAACGATGCCGCCGCCTCCTTCGAGCAGGCCCTGTTGCTCGAGCCCAAGCGCTCCACCAACTGGAGCCGTCTCGGCTTCATCCACGCGCAGCTCGGTCGCCTCGACGAGGCCCAGAGCGCCCTGCGCAAGGCCGTGGCCCTGTACCCCAAGGACTTCAACGCGCTGGAGCAGCTCGCGGAGATCCACTTGAAGCGAGGGGAGAAGGAGGTTGCTGTCAAACACTTCGTCCTCGCCGCCGAGGCCTGCCCCGACAACCTCCGCTCGCCGCTCGTCCTGCGCGCCGTCGAGGTGCTCACGGGGGAGGGGCGCAGGGAGGACGTGCTCGTGCTCCTCTCCCAGTGGGTGGAGAAGGGCGTGCGGACGCCCGAGCTGCTCTCCGCGCTGGGAGATGCGCAGGTGTTCGCCGGACAGCTCATCGAGGCCGCCGACACCTACCGTGAGGCCGCCAGCAAGTCGCCGAGGGATCCCACGCTGTGGGAGCTGGTCGGGGAGATCCAAGCCCGGCTCGACAAGCCTGGGGATGCCCTGGCCGCCTGGCGCGAGTCCCTGCGGGTGAAGGAGCGGGCCGTGGTGCATGTGGCCATCGCCCGTTTCCACCTGGCGAGGAAGGAGCTCGAGGCCGCCGAGCAGGAGCTGGCGCTGGCGCTGGAGAGCGTCTCGGGAACGGATGTCCACGAGATGAAGGAGCTGGCGGACCTGATGGTCACCCTCGGGCGCAAGCAGGATGCCCTCCGCATCCTCTCCCACCTCAGCGCGGAGCAGGATCGGGCCGGGGACGTGGAGCTGCAGCTCCGCACCGCGCGCCTCGCCCGGGAGCTCAAGGACGAGGGCACCGTGAGCGCGGTGTGCGCCCGCCTCACGGGGGCGGATGCCGGGGTGTCAGTCGAGAAGTGCCCGTGAGGTCGGCGCGGTTATGGATCCGTTGTTGTGACGACCGCTTGCCGAGGCGCCTCCTGTAGAGAGCCGTAGATGAGCCAGATGATGAAGAGCGTGACAATCGATGTCGCTACGACCATGTAGCCGACGACATCAATATATTGGAGCACGCCATTTGGCCCCTCGGTGACGATCAATCCAGCAAGGATGGAGGCACAACCTCCGGCGACTTGCTGAATCGATGAACTCACCGACATGAAGGCACCCCGGCTAGAGGGGGAGGGGATCGCCGACATCAAAGTCTGAGAAGGAATCATTCGCGAGAACACGCCGACGAACATGGCCACGTTCACCAGAATGACCAGCGAGAGCGGCGTGATCCCGAGATTCGTGTAGAGCGGCACTGTGACGATACTGACCAGCGTGCCAAAGAAAAAAATACGAAAGCTTCCGAAGGTGTCGCAAGCACGTCCCACCAATGGTCCCGCCACGATCGCGCTGAAGCCCGAGATCAAGTAGATCAGCGGCAAGTCATCAACCGCGATGCCCAGGTTGTTAACGGTGTAGGCACTCGAGAACGGCGTGAGCATGAAGCCACCGATGGTGAGCAAGGCCGTCGCGGAGAACGCGAGGAGATAACGAGGTCTCGAAACCGTCTCGACCAGGTGATGAATGGCGCTTCGATCGGTCTGGTTCTTCAAGTGCTCGTCGATCGGCCGCAGATAGATGAAGATCGCGACGCCCACGAGCGCGCTCACGCCCACCATCATGATGAAAGGCGCGTGCCATCCCCAGAGGTTCGAGAAGTAGAGACCCGCGGGCAATCCCAGAATCTGACTTGCGGCAAACGCCGTCTGCACGAAGCCCATCACACGCCCGCGCTTCTCGAGCGGAAAAAGATCGACGATGATCGCGAACACGACCGAGCCGATCACTCCGCCGAAGAACCCCGTGATCATCCGCGCCGCAACCAACGCTTCGAAGCTGTTCACGAGGCCACACATCAAGGTCCCGAGGACGAAGCCCGTGTAGAAGAATAAAAGAAGCTTCTTGCGATCGTAACGGTCGGCAAACCCGGCGGCGAGAAAACCTGAAGCGCCCGCACTGAATGCGTAGACGGAGACCACCAAACCGAACTGTGCGGGAGTGATCTGCATCGCCGGCATGAGTATCGCCCCGAGCGGCGAGATGATCATGAAGTCCAGGATGATCGTGAACTGCAAGAACGCCAACATCGCGACAACGAATTTTTGATAACCGGTAAACGGTTCGGGAGGATGTGTTTGCTCACTCATGATGAATCCATTCGAGCCCTCCTCGGAAAGGAAGGTCTCTGCTTTTCTTTGCTGAAGGAGCGCGCGAGTGTCGGTCCGCGCAAAGCTCAACTCGCTGCGTCGGGAGCCGAAAGAACCAGGTTCTTCGAGGACCGCGGCGAAGATGTCTTCAGGGTTGTCTGTGAGGTGAGAGGCCTCAGTCGGACGACTTGCTCGTGAAGGCGTTTTCCGACAGGCGCTCGGCATGACGGCGGATATCGACTGGCCATGACTCGGTGAGCTGCAGGAAGCGGGGCCTGTCGTCAGCGAACAGGGCCCGGATGGTCTCCTCGAAGTGCATTCGGTTGCCCGCCATCGCTACCAGGAACTGATATGTCGCGTTCTGTGCCTTCTGACGCCTGTCTTGGTCGGCGTGGGTGCGGCGCGCTTCTTCCACCAGCCTGCGCAACACGACGGAGGCCGAACTGGGCTGCGAGTCGAGCCACTCCCAGTGTCGGGGGAGCAAGGTGACCTCTCGCGCCACGACGCCCAGTTTCGGGCGCCCACGCCCGCGGGCCACGGGGGCGGGCGGCTCGTTGCTTTCTTGGGCCTCGGTCGCGAGCGGTTCGGCGTGGCCGTAGCGTTTCTTCAGCCGCTTCTCCAGTTGGGCGGCGGGCCTATGCAGGTTGACGTCGACCACTTCGCCGGTTTCGTCGTCGAAGAGCAGGATCGTCGCCTCGGGACTGGCCTCGAGCAACTCCTTGGCCTTCAGCGCCACTTCTATGATGGGTCCAGTGGCGATTCGTTGCTCTGCCGCGAAGGCAGTGTAGGTCTTCGAGGGAGAGGCGGAGTCGGTGGGCATCAGGTAAACGCAAGCCGTTTCCAGCTCGCGCTCCTTTTAGAAAAGAGGTGGGCTTCTTCCGCCTTGGAGACGACTCGTTGCCACGCTCTTTCTGCTACGTGGGAAGGCCTGGGAGGGGCGGTCACTACTGCCTTGAGATGCGCATGGGGCGTATTTTTATCCGGGTAAAATGCGGCCTGTCAACTACACCCGGCCAAAAAATCTGTCCGGACCCGCGCGAGTGCCTTCCGCTCGTGCGCTCTCGCAGCCTGCGCTGAACGTGTGGTAATCCGGGTCTCATGGAGACCCTTCAAGGATTGACGGCCCTCGTCACCGGGGCCAGCTCGGGAATCGGGGAGGCTTGCGCGGTGGCGCTCTCGGAGGCGGGCGCGCGGCTCGTCCTGGCGGGGCGGAGGGGAGAGCGGCTCGAGGCGTTGGCGGGGAAGCTCAAGACGCCCGCGCACCCGCTGGTGCTGGATGTGAGCTCGCGCCGGGATGTCGAGTCCGTGCTCGGCTCGCTGCCCGCCGGGTTCGCCGAGGTGGACATCCTCGTCAACAACGCCGGCCTCGGTCTCGGCCTCGAGCCCGCCCATGAGGCGTCGCTCGACGACTGGGAGGCGATGATCGACACCAACTGCAAGGGGCTCGTCTACGTGACGCGCACCCTGCTGCCGGGGATGGTGCGGCGCAACCGCGGGCACATCGTGAACCTCGGCTCGGTGGCGGCCACCTACCCGTACCCGGGCGGCAACGTCTACGGGGCGACCAAGGCCTTCGTGCATCAGTTCTCGCAGAACCTGAAGGCGGACCTGGTGGGGACGCGCGTGCGGGTGACGGACGTGCAGCCGGGCATGGTGGAGACCGAGTTCTCGGTCGTACGCTTCAAGGGAGACGCCGAGCGCGCGAACAAGGTCTACGAGGGCATGGAGCCGCTCACGGGGGCGGACATCGCGGACATCGTCCTGTGGTGCGTCACGCGCCCGGCCCGGGTGAACGTGAACGTCGTGGAGGTCATGCCGGCGGACCAGGGATTCGGCCCCTTCAGCGTCAAGCGGCGCTGACGGGCCTGGAGGCGCTCTCCCGGCAGGTGGGCTTGTGGGGTGTGGGGGCGGAGTGGGTGGCACGTATCGGGGGACGACGTTACGGGTGAACCGCATGGAAACGACCAGACCCTCTCCTGAAACGGCGACCTGCCTCCTCTGTGGGGCGGAGGCGTCTCCTTCCCTTCACCTGCCGCGTTTCAGCGGGGCTTCCTGTGAGGCGTGCGCCCGGCGCCTGGGCCGCTTGCTGGTGAAGGCTCCCTCGCTGCTGACGGACATCTGGCCGCTGCTCGCGGAGGAAGAGGATCCGCTCGAGCCCGAACCTCGGGTGCAGCGCGCGGATGGGAGCGTGGTGGAGCTCCGCCAGCTCACCGAGGAACTGAAGCGCGACTTGACGGTCGAGGAGCGGGTGAAGCTCGTCGGCATCTACGGTGAGATCGGTCTGGTGCGCGAGCAGCTCGAGGAGTGTGGCCGGGTGCTCGTCGATGCGCCCTCGGCCGCGCTCGCCCAGCGCGCGCTCGATGTGCTCTTCTCCCAGGAGCTGTGCTCGCCGCTCGGGCTCGATCCGTTGCGCGCGCACCTCTTCCCGAGCTGACGGGCGGGAGGCTTCACTCCCGCGTTCCCAGGGGGCCTTCGGCCTGATGGCATTCTCGAGATTTTCGAGTACCTGGAGTCGTGGACTGAATTCCCGCGAGTGGCAGTCGTCAACCTGAGCGGATGTTTGCGATTGTTTCGCTGCAGAGAACTTGTGTCGCGGGGCTGAGAGCCGTGCGACTTTCGGGGGCGAACCCCCGACGAACATGGGCTCAGAAAGACGGTTGACGATGTTCCGTATCAACGAAGCTGCTTCTTGCGACTCCTTCGTCGGCCGGAGGGTCCTATCGGTTGTGTGTGTCCTGGGAGTGCTCGGTGCTCCAGGTCGGGCGCGTGCGGAGGGGCTCTGTGACTCTGACTGGGATGGGCGGAACATCGTCATCCAAATTGGCGAAAGGGAGAATGAGGGTACGCCACT
>QKJM01000445.1 GCA_003249315.1 Archangium sp. | reverse complement strand
GCTGGAGCACCGCTTCGCCCTCTTCTTCGAGGGCCGGCTCGCCTCGGAGCTGCGCCGGGAGGGCGCCCCCGTGGACATCCTCGGCCCGGCTCGGCTCGGCCGCCCGTGGACCCTGGTGAGGCCCCAGTGGCGACTGCGCCGGCTCCTGTCCTCCTGGCGCCCGGACCTGGTCCTCTACCACTCCACCTGGCTGCGCGCCGCCGCCGGCCCCGCCCTGCTCGGCCACCGGCACGCCCTCTTCGTCCACGGCCTGATGGACCCGCGCTCCCCGCTGGACGGGCTCGTGGCCGCCTTCCCGCCGGACGCCGTCCTCGCCAATTCGGAGTTCACCGCCGCCTCCGCCTCCGCGCTCCTCCCCCGGCACAAGCCCCTCGTCGTCGGCTGCCCCGTCGAGGACCACTCCCCTCGAGCCCCCGAGGTGCGCCACACCGTCCGCCAGGAGCTGGGGGTGGACGCGCACACCCCCGTCATCCTCCAGGTGAGCCGAATGGAGCCCGGCAAGGGCCATGAGCTGCTGCTGGAGGCGCTCGCGCGGCTGGAGCGGAACGCCCCCTGGGAGTGCTGGGTGGTCGGTGGCGCCCAACGCCCCGAGGAGCAGGCCTACGTGGCCCGCCTCCAGGCCCGGGTGGCCTCGCTCGGACTGGGTGACCGGGTGCGCTTCCTCGGCCACCGCGCCGACGTCCCCCGGTTGCTCGCCGCGGCGGACCTCTTCTGCCACCCCAACCTCACCCCCGAGGGCTTCGGCATCGTCTTCGTCGAGGCCCTGTACGCCGGCCTCCCCGTGCTGGCCACCGATCTCGGCGGGGCGCGTGAGATCGTCGACGAGACGTGCGGCGCCCGGGTGCCTCCCCGCGCCGACGCGGTAGCCGAAGTGCTCTCGCGCTGGCTCGCCCACCCCGAGCTGCGTCAGTCCCTCGGACGCGCCGGCCGCCAGCGCGCCCTCGAGCGCTACCTCCCCTCCTCCCGCGTCCCCTCCCTCGAGGACGCGCTCAGCCGCGCCTCCAACCCCGCCTTCACCTCCGGCCACTCCCCGTCGAGGATGCTGTAGTACGCCGAGTCCCGCACCACCCCGCCCCGCACCAGCATGTGCTGGCGGAGGACTCCCTCGAACTTCGCCCCCAACCTTTCAATCGCCGCCCGCGAGCGCTCGTTGCGCCGGTCCGTCTTGAGCTGCACCCGCATCACCTTCAGCTCCTCGAAGGCGTGCCGCAGCAGCAGGTACTTGCACTCGGTGTTCACCCTCGTGCGCCACACCCGCTTCGCCAGCCACGTGCTCCCAATCTCCAGCGTCCGGTGCCTTCGCTGGATCTCCAGGTAGCGCGTGCTGCCCACTGGCTCGCCCGTGGCCTTCTCGATGATGACGAAGGGACGCTCCACTCCCTCCTCCGCCGCCTCCAGCGCATCGGCGATGTACCTCTCCACGTCCTCCCTCGTCCGCAACATCCGGTGGAAGAACTCGAAGAGGCCCGGCTCCGCCACCCGAACCAGAGCGTCCGTGTGGCTCGGAGAGAGGGGCTCCAGGCGCACCGCCTCGCCCTCCAGCGTCACGGGCGGGACGACCAGGGGCAGGGGCTCTCGTTGGAGGAGGAGGTCTTGGCTCATGGGGTGCCGGGGTTATACACGGTCCCTCTGAAAGGGGTGGCAACCCGATTCCTCCCGACACCCTCACCCCGTCCCTCTCCCAGAGGGAGAGGGTCTGACCCGGGGTCCTCGGGTCTTCTTGACTAGTAGTAGCGCTTGCGCTTGCTGCTCGGGAGGATTCCCAGCACCTCCCGGTACTTCGCCACCGTGCGCCTCGCGATCTCCGTCCCCTGCGCCTTCAGCAGCTCCACGATCTTCTGGTCCGAGTAGGGATTGCGAGGATCCTCCTGCGCCACCAACTGCTTGATGTGGTGCTTCACCGCCTCGCTCGCCGTGTCCTCTCCCGACACCCTCGCGATCGACGAGTTGAAGAAATACTTCAGCTCGAAGATGCCCTGCGGCGTGTGGACGTACTTGTTCGTCGTCACACGCGACACCGTGGACTCGTGCATCCCGATGTCCTCGGCCACGTCCCGCAGAATCAGCGGCTTGAGGTGCGCGATCCCCTTGTCCAGGAAGTCCCTCTGGAACTTCACGATGCTCTCGGTGACCTTGTAGATGGTCCGCTGCCGCTGGTGGATGGAGCGGATCAACCACTGCGCGCTGCGCAGCTTCTCCTGGATGAACTCCTTCGTCTGCCCGGGCACCACCGCTCCACCCTTGAGCGCGTTGCGGTACATCCCGGAGATCCGCAGCTTGGACAGACCGTCGTCGTTGAGCACCACCGTGTACTCGTCCCCCAGCTTGTAGACGAACACATCCGGGGTGATGTACTGCGCGTCGTCCCCGCTGAAGTTGCGGCCTGGCTTGGGGTCCAACTGCGTCAGCAGCTTGGAGGCCTCCACCACCTCCTCGAGCGTCACCTTCAAGTCCTTGGCGATCGCCGGGAGGTTCTTGCTCTCCAGGTACTTCATGTGCCGCTTGATGATGAGGCCCAGCAGCGGCGCGTGCTTGTCCTTGAGCGCCGCCACCTGGATGAGCAGGCATTCCTGCAAGTCGCGCGCGGCGCAGCCCTTGGGCTCCAGGTTCTGGATGCGGCGCAGCGACTTCTCCGCCACCCACATGGGCACGTCCGCCTCGTTCGCCAGGCGGATGAGCGGATCTCCCTCCACCTCGTCCAGCTTCAGGTACCCGTCATCGTCCAGGTTGCCCAGAATCAGCATCCCGATGCGCCGCTCCGCCTCGTTGAGCCGCAGCGTGCCGAGCTGCTCCTGGAGGTGATCGGCCAGGTCCTCCCGCTCCACCAGGTTCGCCTCGAAGGAGGGCAGGTCCTCCGTGGCGACATTGCCCTTGTTGGAGGCCGTGCTCTGCTCGTTGAACTGGTAGCTGTTGAGGTACGCCTCCCAGTCGATCTCCGGCGGCCCGTCCCCGTCCCCCTTGAACTCCTGGACCGTGTCCGGCGTCCGAACCTCCAGGTCCGCCGGCACCTCCATGTTCCCCGCTTCCAGCGAGGCCTCGCCCGGCTCCTTCCCAGCCACGTCGCCGAAGGGCGACTCGTCCGGCTGCTCCAGGAGAGGGTTTTGATCCATCTCCTCTCGCACCTGCTCGAGCAACTCCATGCGAGAGAGCTGCAGCAGCTTGATGGCCTGCTGCAACTGGGGCGTCATCACCAGTTGCTGCGACAGCTTCAGGCTCTGCTTGAGTTCCATCGCCATGTAGAGGCTCCCCACCGGTTGAAAGTCTCCTCGAAGGCCAGTCTCTGCCATCAAGGACCATGCCAAGGTAGCAAGACCCCCCGGATTCGTCCAGTGTCCGAGAGTCCGGCCCATCTTTTGCATTACGTGAAATTCTTTTTTTATTCCGGGAACTTACACGCCCTCGCCCGCCCAGGAGACGTTCAGGAACACCCCCCCGGGAGACGTTCAGGAGTGGACGCGAGCGAGCGGGAGACGGCGGTGGCTCGGGCTCAGACGGACTGCAAGCGGAATCGCTCGCCGAGATACACCTCGCGGGCCTTCGCCGAGTTGGCGAGCTCCGCCGGGGTGCCCTCCTCCAGGATCTGCCCCTGTGCGATGATGTAGGCACGGTCACAGATACCGAGGGTGTCCTGGACGTTGTGGTCGGTGATGAGGACGCCCAGGCCGCGGGACTTGAGGAGGGCGATCTGCCGCTGGAGATCGCCCACGTTGATGGGATCCACCCCAGCGAAGGGCTCGTCGAAGAGGATGAATCGGGGCTCGGGGATGAGGGAGCGGGCGATCTCCGCGCGGCGGCGCTCGCCACCGGAGAGGGTCTCCCCGAAGGAGTCGGCCACGTGGCCCAGGCCGAACTCCTCGAGCAGCTCGGAGGAGCGGCGCTCGCGGGCGGCCCGGTCCAGGCCCTTCTGCAGCTCGAGCACGGCGAGGAAGTTCTCGCGAACGGTGAGCTTGCGGAAGATGGAGGCCTCCTGGGGGAGGTAGCCCAGGCCGCGGCGGGCGCGGCGGTGCATGGGCAGTTGGGTGAGTTCCTCCTCGTCCACGCGCACGCGGCCGGCGTCGGGCGTCACCAGGCCCACCACCATGTTGAAGCTGGTCGTCTTCCCGGCGCCGTTGGGGCCGAGCAGGCCCACCACCTCGCCCTCGGAGACGTGGAAGGAGACGCCGCGGACCACCTTGCGGCGACGAAAGGTCTTCTCCAGCCCCTCGGCTCGCAGGGTGGCGCTCATGGCTTCTTCGCGCTCCCGGAGCGCCGCTTCTTCTGGAAGGGCGCCGTCTCGACGATGACGCGGGCGTTCTCCACCTCGAAGTTCTCGTTGCCCACCGTCATGCGCACCTTGGTGCCGCTGAGGAAGGTGGTGCCCTGACGGGCCTCGGGGTTGCCCGTCACCACCAGCACGCCGGAGGGCACGTCGTACACGGCGCGCTCACCGCGGGCGGTGCGGTCCTCGTCCACCGCGTGGACGTTGCCCACGCACTCCACCCGCGTCACCTCGCGAGGGCCGTTGTAGTGCGCCACCATCTTGTCGCAGCGCAGCTCCAGCGTGCGCTGCTTCACCAGCACGTCGCCGGTGAAGGTGGCCTGGTTGCGGGTACCCGACACCCGCTTCGCCGTAATCTCCACCGGGTTGCGGAGCTGAGCCGGGGCCACCACCGGCGGGCGAGCCTCCGCCTGGGGAGCCGAAGCGCCCGCCTCGGGAGGCTGGGCCACGAAGAAGGCCATCACCAGGTACTCAATCACGCGCGGCTCCCAGCACGGTCTGCACCGAGCCTTCGAAGGTGAAGGACTGCTCGGAGAGGGCGAGAGAGAAGGTGTCCGCCTGGAGGGAGTAGCCCTGCCCCTCCAGTCGCACGCCCTCGCTCCCCTGCACCGACTGCACGGCCGCGTCATACGTGGCCCGTGGGGCATTGGCCACCACGCCATCGGCGGTGCGTACCTCCACCCCGCCGGAGGCCTCCAACCGACGAGAGCCGAGCTGGCCCTCCATCAGGGGCGCGCTCACGGTGAGGTCCCCCTGGAGGCCGTTGCCGTGAGTCGAGCCCATGAAGCGGACGGTGGCCCGCTCGGCCACCAAGGCCCCGGAGGCGCGCCGGTAGGTGGCCCGCTCGGCCCGCCCGGTGTGGGTGAGGGTGCTGCCCTCGTAGGAGCGCAGCTTCACCCCGTACATGACGACCTCGGGCTTCTCGGGGGCGTCCCCGGCGGGCCGGCTCGAGGAGCAGGCGGCCAGGAGGGCGGACAGGCAGGAGAGGAGGACGGCGCGCGACACGGCTTCCCTCTCTATCACCGGGAGGGCGCGGACGCTGCTGCCGGGAGCACGTCTGGCTGCTCGGGGGGCCGGGTCTTCCAGCGCTGGTGCATCCACACCCACTGCTCGGGGGCGCGGCGGATGGCGGACTCGATTCGCTCCGAGAGGGCGGCGGTGAGGGCCAGGGCATCGGCCTCGCGGTCTCCTCCGGGTTGGAAGGACACCTCCTCCATCCACAGCCGGTAGCCATCGCCCTCGCGCTGGCAGAAGCCCACCACCACGGCCGCGCCGGTGCGCAGGGCCAGGTCCGCCGCCGCGCGCGGGGTGGCGGCCAGCTCGCCGAAGAAGGGGACGAAGAGGGACTGCACCCGGGTGTCCTGGTCGATGAGCAGCCCGAGGATCTCCCCGGACTTGAGGGCCCGAAGCATGGCCCGGGCCGCCCCCTCCTGGCCGCGCCAGATGCTGCGCACCCCGCCCCGGGCCCGGAAGCGCTCGACGAGTGTGGTGAGCCTCGGGTCACTCGTCTCCTTGGCGATGCTCTGGCTGGGAAAGCCCGCGCGCGCCACGCGCCGGGCCAGCAGCTCCCAGTTGCCCACGTGTCCGGAGACGAACACCACGCCCCGCCCCCGGGCGAGCGCGGCCTCCAGCACCCGCCGGTCCTCCTCCGGCCAGCGCACCCATTCCTCCAGGCGCCGGTCCGCCGCGGAGATGGCGCCCACCTCGAAGGCGGCCATGCCCAGGTGGCGGAAGGAGGCGCGGGCGAGGGCTTGACGCTCCGCGTCGGACTTCTCGGGGAAGGCGCGAGCCAGGGACTTCAGGGCCTTGCGGCGCTCGCCGCCGGCCACGGCGAAGCCCAACCGCCCGAAGCCGGCCCCCAGCCATCGGGCCAGTCCCAGGGGGAGCCGGCTGACAATGGACAGAATGGCGCGGATGAGCAGGTAGCGAAGGAATCGCTTGAGGCGCTTTGGTAAGGGTGGATGCTCCACGAGCGTTCCCTCATATCCCATGCGCGAATACAACTTCGACGGCATCGTCGGTCCCACCCACAATTACGGGGGCCTCTCGCCGGGCAACCTGGCATCCACCGTCCACGGGGGGGAGGTGAGCAACCCCCGGGAGGCAGCCCTGCAGGGGCTGGAGAAGATGCGCTTCGTATCGGAGCTGGGGGTGGGTCAGGCGGTACTGCCCCCCCAGCCGAGGCCCTCTCTCGAGGCGCTGCGGCGGTTGGGCTTCACCGGCACGGACGAGGAGGTGATTACCCGAGCGGGGAGCGAGGCCGAGCACCTGCTGCGGCTGTGCTCCAGCTCGGCGGCGATGTGGACGGCGAACGCGGCCACGGGGGCGCCCTCGGAGGACACGGCGGACGGGAGGATGCACCTCACGCCGGCCAACCTGCAGCAGATGTTCCACCGGGCGCTGGAGGCGGAGACGACGTACTCGGTACTGCGCTCCATCTTCGCGGACGAGCGGCACTTCGCCATCCACCCGCCGCTGCCTGGCACCGCGCACTTCGCGGACGAGGGCGCGGCCAACCACGTCCGGCTGGTGACGCCGGGGCACGAGGCGGTACACCTGCTGGCCTGGGGCCGAAGCGCATGGA
>QKJM01000371.1 GCA_003249315.1 Archangium sp. | reverse complement strand
GGTGCGCGCTGCCCGCGATGAGCACCGCCTCCATCACTCGCGGCTCCCCGAGCGCTCGACGCAGCCGCTCGTCTCCTCGGGCCAGCAACTCCGGTCCGTGGGCGCGCAGCAGGGCGTCCAGCTCCGCCGAGGGCCGCTCGCCCGAGTCGTGCTCCAGGTGTCCTTCCCTCCAGGAGCGGTAGTGCAGCACCATCGGGCGCAGCGCGTCCCGGTACACCAGCAGGAAGCCCGGCACCCGCACCTGCCTCGCCAGCGTCAGCACCACCTGGTCCATTCCCGCCTCGAAGACCGGGTTGGCCAGGAGCTGGTTGAGCTCCAGGATGAGCTCCTGCTTCTCGCAAGCGGTATGCACTTGCAGCAGCACCGCGTCGAGCTCCTCGGCCACCGTCTCCAGCAGGCGCTCCAGGCGCCCGGAGTGCGCGGGCCCGGTGTGGTCTCCGCGCAGGTACAGGCCGATGAGGCCCACCTCGTGCCCGACCACGTCCAGGGCCTGGCTCACCACCGTGCCCTCTCCCTCGCGCCGCGTCCCCCGCGGCCCCGCCAGCAGCGTGCCCGGGAAGATGTCCCCGAACTCCCCCGCGTGGAACGTCTGCTCCACCAACTCCTCGTTGCGGGTGGTGACGGCCACGCCCTGCGCACCCGTCATCCGCAGCACCGCTGGCAGCAGTCGGTGGAACGTGCGCGCGAGCGAGGCCCGCTCCCGGATGCACTCCTCCAGGAGGTCGTCCACCTCACGCGTCACGGTCCACAGCATGCGGAGCTCTTCGAGCCCGGCCTCATCCTTGGCCACCGTGGTGGCGGGTGCAGCTTTCATCATGTCCCCTGGTCCCCAACCTTCTACCCGCTAGGGTCGGGGCTCGCCAGTGGCTCCAGGTAGGGCTCACCGACAGTTCTGGTTGGCGTCGAGCGCCTCGTGCAGCTTCTGCGGCGGGGGCAGCTTGCGCGCGGCCATCATCTCCGCGAACTCCTGCGCGTTGGCCACCTGCAGCCGCGGGTTGGTGCGCTTCTCCCGGCCGATGGTGCTCGCTCTCTGCCCCTGGTAGTCGTGCGCCGGCATCACCACCAGCTCCTCCGGCAGCCCCATCAGCCGCTGGAGGCTCTCGTACAGTTGCGTCGCGCTCCCCGTGGGCAGGTCCGCCCGGCCGCACGAGCCAATCAGCAACGTGTCTCCGGTGAGCACCCGTCCTGGCAGCACCAGGCACAGTGCATCCTGTGTGTGGCCCGGGGTGGCCATCACCTCGAGGCGCAGCCGGCCCAGCTCCACCGTCTCCCCGTCCTGCAGCCGCCGGTCCACGCACGGCGCGGGCGAGGCCGCGTGCATCAGCATCATCGCCCCCGTCAGCTCCTTCAGTCGCATGGAGCCCGACAGGTGGTCCGCGTGGGTGTGCGTCTCCAGCGTGTAGCGCAGCCGCAGCCCCTTCTGCTTCAGCAGGTCCAGGTAGTGGTCCACCTGCTCGCGCAGCGGGTCCACCAGCATGGCCTCGCCGGACTCGGGGTCCGCGACGAGGTAGCTGCGGCAGGAGCCGTCTGGTTGCAGCACCTCGAAGTCGTAGCCATGCACGTCCTCGTCCGGCGTGGTGGTGCCGCCCTCCTGCGTGGCCTCCATCCAGCGGTCCGCGCACCGGCCGGCGAACTCGGCGCTCACCGCGTCCCCCTTCACCCGGTAGTGCCCGCGCCACTGACGGTTGCGCACCCGCTCCACGTACTCCAGCAGCCGGTCCACGTCCGCCTCGTCGTTGTACAGGCCCACGCTCGCCCGCACCGCGCCCGTGGGGGGCGTGGCCACTCCCCGTGCCTTCGCCTTCGCCGCCAGCAGCTTGTCCATGTACATGTGCGCGCAGAAGCGGCCGTTGCGCACCGCGAGCGCTCCCTCCTCGGAGAGCACCGCCGCCGTCAGCAGGTCCGACACCCCGTCCACGTTGAAGGTGGCCACGCCCAGTCGCTTGTTCGCGTCCGGAGGCCCGTAGAGGGTGATGCCCTCCATCGCCTGCAGGCCCTTCAGCAGCCGCTCCGTCAGCCGCACCTCGTGCGCGCGCACCTCCTCCAGGCCGATGGACTGCAGGAAGGAGAGCGCTCGCGCCATGCCCACCACGCCCGCGATGTTGGGTGTTCCGCCGTGGTGCCGATCCGGCGCGGGGAGGTATTCCGCGTCCCGTGCCGACACCTTCGCCGCGGTGCCACCGCCTGGAATGTACGGTGCCGCCTGGCTCATCAGCGCCCGCGGTCCGTAGAGGAAGCCCGCACCGAAGGGCGCATACGCCTTGTGCCCCGCGCCCGCGAGGAAGTCGATGTGCTCGGGGTCATCCGGGTCCTTCACGTCCAGCGGCATGCGCGCGAGGGCCTGCGCCGCGTCCACCAGCAGCAGCGCGCCGTTCTCGTGCGCCATGCGGGCGATGCGCCGCAGGTCCGGCATCACGCCGGTGACGTTGGAGCCGGCTGTCACCGCCACCAGCTTCACCTCGTTCCTGCGCAGCAGCTCCTCGAGGTGCTCCATGTCCAGCTCGCCGTCATCGGTGACGCGGGCGCGCAGCACCGGGCCCCGACTCCGGTGGGGCAGCTCGTTGGAGTGGTGCTCCATCTCCGTGGTGATGACCTTGCCCGGCCGGTCCGCCATCACGTGGCTGCACAGGTCGATGGCCTGGGTGGTGTTGGTGGTGAAGCAGATGGCGCCCCGGCGCAGCTCGGCGTGCAGGTAGTCCGCGACGATGTAGTAGCACTCCTCGAAGCGCTCGGTGGCCTTGCGCGACAGGTGGTGGGTGCCGCGGTGGATGTTGGCGTACTCGCGGGCGACGAAGTCCGTGTAGGCCTGGAGCACCGAGGTTGGCGCGTGCGTGCTGGCCGCGTGGTCCATGTAGACGAGCGGGCGCTCGCCCGAGCCCAGCACAGGCACGTGGCGGGCGACGATGGCGAACTCGCGCCGCACGTCGTCCCAGTTCAGCTTCGCCCCGGGCAGGCGGCATACCGTCTGCCCGCCGGACACCGGTAGCCCCAGGTGGCGCCAGCGCTCGATGCCGCCCGCGAGGTGGCGCACCTGGGTGTAGCCCATGCGCAGCAGCACGTCCGCGGCCAGCGCCGAGCGGTTGCCCGTGGAGCAGTAGACGACGACGGGCGTGTCTCTCCGGGGCAGGTGCTCGAAGACGTTCTTCTCCAGCAGCCCGCGCGGCAGCAGCACGGCGCCCTCGAGGACGCCGTCGGTCGTCTCGTCCGCCTCGCGCACGTCCAGGAGCACCGCGTCATGGCGCGCCTCGGGGCGCCCCAGCTCCTCGGCCGTCATTTCCTGCACGCGGCTCAGCGCGTCCTGCACGAAGTCTTTGTACGTCCACGCCTGCGACATCTCTCGCCCTCCGGTGGCTGTGTTTTCGTTTCCCTGCCGCGCTGCGTCGTATTCGCGCGCTGGAACAGGGCCGCTGACTCCTCCTTATCACGAGCGCTGAGGAGGGTGAGACCCCGGAGGGCGTGGGGGGCGGGGATGTGACACTCGGAGTGGAAGGGGGCAGGTGCGGAGGGCTGAGGTCCCCTCATTCCTCATAGAGGACCTGGACGGGCTCTCCGCGGATGAGCGTTTCCAGGTCCTGGCGGTTACCGACCATGAAGGCCGACCAGGTGGCTTCCATACCGTCCTCGATCCTTGAATTGTCGGGAGAGCTCCCCGTCAGCGAGGGTGCGCAGGAGACGAGCTTGCGGATGCCCCCGTAGACCTGCCGTGCGGGTTTGTCGTTCCAAGTCAAGCTTCCGTCATCATCTCCCTCCTCCATCCGGCCCAGCGCCTCCGCCTTGGTACGGGCCTGGGCTGTGTCTGGTGCATCAATCAGGTAGACGTTCTCCCAGACATAATAGTCCTGTTGGGGCTCGTCCTTGAGTTCAAAGTACATGACGACGCTGGCTGCGTACCATGCCATTTGCAATCCCTCGGTTCTCAGTAGTCGTTCGCATTCGGGCGGCATCCCAGAGTCTTTTGGGCTTTTTTGATCTTCAGGGTTTCCTTGCTGTCGCCCTCGGTGGATGCGTCCTTATACTTCATTCTCAGCCACTCGCAGGGGTCTATCTCCTTGGGTAGACTCCTGGCCTGTTGCACGTATTCGTTGGAGATGTTCTGCTTGCCGCCCTTGGCGCAGAGAATCGCGTATTTCTTGCAGAAATCCTCCATCGACAGGCTCTCCTGGTTGGCGATGAGCTCAAGAGCCTTCTCCAGGTTGCCTGCCAGTTTGATAAGCCCCGGGCCACATGCATGAGTGTCCCCCACGGAGGCGCATCCAGGATGGCAGCTCATCTGCTCGGAGGGACATGCCTGCGCTCTGCTGGCGCGTTGGCTCATCTGTAACGCTGAGGGTCGATCGAGTAATGCAGGGGAGTCGCACGCGGCGCAGAAGCAGATGAACACCAGCGTGAATGGACATGCCATCCGGTGGAACCATGAACTTGTCGAGTGGGTGTGTCGTCTCATCTTTCCTCCTTCCCGAAACCTGATGGAGGACTCACTCGGGAGGATACGCCATGACTGACTCCACCGGCTGAGGCCCCCGCCAGAAGCGGAGGAAGGCGGTGAGGTAGCCCGGACGCTCGCGGGTGGGGTCGTCGTAGCGTGGCAGGTAGAGCCACGGCACGCGCGGGTGCTGGTGGTGCGCCAGGTGCCAGTTGAAGCGCAGCAGCAGCAACTCGTACAGCGGGTGCGCCCGGAGGTTGTGTGCCCCGTCCAGCACGTGTCGGGGGCTGGCCGCGTGCGTCACGTACTGCTGCGCCGACCAGTTCACCCCGAAGAGCGCGTAGAGCAGCAGGTAGCGCTCGGGTGACAGTCCCAGCCCCCATACCAGCGCCCCGTGCAGCAGCACCACCCCCGCGGCCTCCAGTCGGATGCGGCCGAAGAAGCCCTCCGGAATTCCTTCCACCATCGCCACCGCCGAGGGCTCCTGGACGAACTGGCCACGCACCGCCCGAGGCCACACCAGCATCAGCACCGTCGCCACCGGCACGGCCAGCCAGAAGCCTCCCGTGTAGAGGAAGTAGAAGTACGCCCGCTTCCACGCGAGGTTGTCCGTCGGGTAGTACAGGTCGAACATCTCCGCGTCGCCGCGGTTGCGCCGGTGGTGCCCCAGGTGGCAGGCGCGCAGGAAGGAGAAGGGCCCCGGGAAGAAGGCCGCCAGCAGCACTCCGAAGGACTCGTTCACCCACGGTCGCGCGTGGAATACCCGGTGCTCGGCCTCGTGCAGCAACGAGTAGAGCGGCAGCAGCAGGAAGGAGAACCCCACCCCCGCTCCCAGCAGCACCGCGTCCGACCGCGCCCTCGACGCCAGCCACTGCAGGCCCACTGCTCCGCAGAGGATTCCCAGCGCCAGCACCCCGTTGAGCGCACCCGGCGGAGGCGGCGGTGGCTTCTCCTGCCTCATGGCCCCACCGTCCCTGTCGAGGCGACAGTCTCTCGTGGCGCCGAGGCCCGCCTCTTCGCCCGGAACACCACCGCATGGACTCCCCACGCCACCGCCGCTCCTCCAAGCACATCCACCACGAAGTGCTGCTTCACCGTCAGCGTGGACAGGGAGATGAACAGCGCCCACACCATCCACAGTGCGCCGCCCTTCCTCCGCCGCAGACGCAACGCGCCGAGCAGCGTGGTGGCCACGTGGATGCTCGGGAAGGTGTTGCCCGCGCCGTCCGAGGCGTACATGACGCGGAACTGCTCCCTCCAGAAGCCCGGCGGAATGCTCTCCAGCGGCGGGCGCGGGTAGTGCGCGGTGAAGAGCAGGAAGCCCACGTAGCACACGCCGTTGGCCACCAGCACCGCGGCGAGCATCCGCAGGTACTCGTCCGCCTCGAGCCTCCACGCCGCTCCCAGCAGCAGCGCGAAGAAGCTCGAGTACACCGCGTAGCTCCAGGGCAGGAAGGGAATGAGCGCGTCCAGCGGCGTGGAGAAGTCGTAGCGCGGTGGCAGCGTGTCGTTCAGCCAGAAGTACGCCTGGAAGGTGACGGCGATGGTCACTCCCGTGGTGAGCAGCCTTCCGAGGAAGTGTGCGTTGAGCTGATGCAGCGGGCCTGGCGACTTTCCGCCGGGTACGCTCGGAGGGACTCCGGCTCCTCGGACTTCACGTGGAAGGTGCATGCCGCCGATTCTAGGTACCGGGGCACTGGGCTTCGTCCTGCTCGGGTCTCGGGATGAGCCGCGGTGAGCGGGCGAACTGTCGGGTGTCGAACGCGGTGCGAGACCCCCAGGCGGGGGGCGGTGAGGCTACGCCGTCGGTGCGGGTGGCACGTCCGGGAGTCCCTCCAGCCGAGGGAGTGCTCCGGGGTAGCGCGTGCCCATCAGCTCCCGGGTGGTGGCGAGGTTTCCATTCGCCACTCCGCGCAGCAGCTCCACGGAGTCGCGGAGGGCTCGCTCGCGCCAGTGCTCCGTGTCGGCCAGTCGCGCGCGCAGCCGCACGAAGTCGTGTACTCGCTCGTGGTACAGCGCCTTCACCTGACGGATGGCCTCCTGGAGGTCTCCAGTCTCCCTGGCTCGCAGCAGGACCAGGTTCAGGTCGCCGCCCGACGGCTGCTGTCTGGCGGCCTCCTCGTCCCGCTCCAGGGAGCCCAGGTCGTTGGAGGTGTAGACCAGCTCGGCCGTCACGTGGAGCAGGTCGGTGCGCCGCAGGGCCTCGCTGGCGCGCTCGGAGGGAGACAGCGCGCGAATGGCCGTCCAGCAGGCAACGTAGGCCGGCACGGCGACGATGTACCGTCGGAGCTCCCGGTATCGCGCCTCCGTCACCGAGTCCGGCTCCAGCTCATGCTCCGCCCTCATGCACTCGCACATCTGGCGGAAGGCGGCCTGGGGCTCCCGTGTGTCCCGGCCCAGGCCGCGCAGCCCCTCCAGCCAGGAGTCGTGGCAGGCC
>QKJM01000320.1 GCA_003249315.1 Archangium sp. | reverse complement strand
AGCACCTCGGGCGGCACGCGGGTGACGCGCTTGTGTACCTTCTCGTTGATGCGCTCGAGCAGGTGCTGCACCAGCAGGGGGATGTCCTCGCGCCGCTCGCGCAGGGGCGGTAACTCCAGCGTAATCACTTTCAGGCGCTGGTAGAGGTCCTCCCGGAAGCGCGAGGCGGCCACCTCCTCGGCGAGCCGGCGGTGGGTGGCCGCGATCACCCTCGCGCGGAGCTTGATCCGCTTGACGCCGCCCACGCGCTCGAACTCGCGCTCCTGGAGTACGCGCAGCAGCTTCGCCTGGAGCATCAGCGACATGTCGCCGATCTCGTCCAGGAAGACGGTGCCGTCCTCGGCCAGCTCGAACTTGCCCGGCTTGACGGCGGTGGCGCCGGTGAAGGCACCCTTCTCGTGGCCGAACAGCTCGCTCTCCAGCAGCGTGTCCACGATGGCCGAGCAGTTGATGCCGATGAAGGGCTTGGGCTCGTCGTAGGAGTAGTTGTGGATGACGCGGGCGATGAGCTCCTTGCCCGTGCCGCTCTCGCCCGTGATCAGCACGGTGGCGCGGCTGCCGGCCACCTTGCCGATCTCCTTCACCAGGCGTTGGATGAGCGGGCTGGTGCCGACGATGTCGCCCAGGCGCGCCGCGGCCTGCTCCACGTTGACGCTGGCCGCGCGCCGGGAGAGCTGCCGGTACTCCAGCGCCCGTTCCACCACCAGGTCCAACGCCGCCAGATCCGGGAAGGGCTTGTGGATGTAGTCGAAGGCCCCGGCCTTCATGGCCCGGATGGTGGTCTCCATGTCGTGGAAGGCCGTGACGAGGATGATGCGCGCGTCCCCGCACAGGCTCTTCAGCTCCTCGATGATGTCCAGGCCGGTGCGGTCCGGCAGCTTCATGTCGAGGATGACGACGCTGGGGTTGGTCTCGTGCGCCACCTTCAGACACTCGGCGGCGCTCGTCGCCGTCACCACGTGGTAGCGCGGTCCTCCGTCCTTCTCGATGTCCTCGAAGTGCATCGCGAGGGACTCGAGCAGGGAGAGGTCGTCGTCGACGATGAGGAGCGTCTCCATGGTTCTCAGGCGGTGAAGGTGAGTGTGAGCACCATGCCCGTCTCGGGCCCGGCCTCGGCGGTGACGTCACCGCCCTGGGCCTGCATCACGCGGCGCAGGGCCGCCAGCGACAGCCCCGCTCCCCGCGCGACCCGGGTGCCGAAGGGCTTGAAGAGCATGCCCTGCTCCTCGGGCGGAAGCTCGGCGGCCGGATCCTTCACCCGCACCCACGCGCGCCCCTGGGGCCCTGGGAGGATCGACACCTCCACCTGCGTGCCCTCCGGCTGACCCATGGCCACGTTGAGCAGCACCTGGGCCAGCACCGGCCGCAGCCGCCCGGCGTCCACCCGCACCCGCGGTACCTCCGGCGCCTCCTCCACCCGCACCTCGATTCGACGCTCGGCCAGCTCCGGGCTCACCATCTCCCGGGCCTCCTGCACCAGCGAGCGCACGGGCATCGGCTCCAGCGAGGGCGCGCTGCCCCGGCCGTACTCCGACAGCAGCCACAGCATCCGCTCCAGGGTGCGGATCTCCCGGTTGGCGATGGTCAACCGGCGCTGATCCCTCTCCGAGAGGCCCGTGTTCCGGGCCAGCGTCTGCACCGCCATCTTCACCGAGCTGAGCGGGTTGCGGAGCTCGTGGCTCAGCGCCGAGGAGAGCCCGCTGAGCTGCACCGGCGGCGCCCCCTCCAGCAGCACGTTCAGGTCCACCACCGCCGCGGTGGCCTCTCCCTCGTCCAGCCCCAGTCCCAGTCTCAGAGGCACGGGATCTCCCGTCCCCAGGCGCGCCGCGAGGAACTCCACGGCCCGGGTGTCCCGTCGGGCCCGGGCATCCAGCTCCCGGGCGGCCTCGGCGCTGATCCCCAGCACCGCGTGGAGGGGCCGATCCACCAGCTCGGCGGCCGGGCGGTGCAGGACGATCTCACAGTCGCCCTCCGCGCGGAGGATTCGAAGCTCGGAGGACCAGGTGAGCTGGGCGGCTTGCAGCAGGTGGAGGTTCATGGGCAGATGCGCGATATTGGCGGGTCTTCGTCCTAGGCTATCCCCCCCACGGCGGAATGGATTTCCCCAAGAATCCGCCAACCCGCCTCCCCGTTCCTCCCCGGAGGGTGCCTTTGCCCGCTCGTTTGTCCTCCAGGCGACGCTCCAGGGCCTTCTGGAGGCGTTTTCCGGGGATTTGGATGCTGGAGAGGGTACAAGTCCCCGAAATTCCAGTGAAGTGGGATCATCCTCCTGTTGACGGATGGAGGGCGCTCCAGAAGGAGGGTAGGGTTCACATCGTCGACGGGAACAACCCGTTCTTCGCAGGCCCACTTCCAGGAGAACAGCATGACCACCAAGACGATGAAGAAGTCGCTTCGTAAGCGCCGCGGCCAGGGTATGACCGAGTACATCATCATCGTGGCCCTGATCGCCATCGCGGCGATCGGCGTCATCACCCTGTTCGGCAACAACATCCGCAAGCTGTTCGGCGCCTCCGCCGAGGCCCTCGCGGGTAACGAGAACGTGTCGAACACCGGTCAGACCGCGAACCGTCAGCTCCAGCGCAAGTCGCTCAAGACCTTCGGCGAGAACTCGACCGACTGAGCTTCGTCAGGTGGCTTCACGCGAGGGGCGGCACTCCGGAAGGAGGCCGCCCTTCTCGTTTGCGGGGGAGGAGCGCGAGGGCGATCGCGCCGAGGGCGAGGGCGGAGGGGAGCACCCCCAGGCGGAAGCTGAGAGGGCGGTAGTCGAAGCGGACGGTGTGCGCGCCCGTGGGAACCGGGACCGCGCGCATGACGGAGTTGGCCCGCCGCACTGGCAGGGGGGCCTCGTCCAGGGTGGCCTCCCAGCCGGGGAAGTACGAGTCGCTCAGCAGCAGGTAGCCGGGCCCGCACGCCTCCAGCGCCACTTCCACCCAGGAGAGGCCCGCTCCCGTCACCCGCGCCGCGGAGCCCTCGCAGCCGGGGCCCTCCAGGGGCTCGCCCTCGGAGAGCAGGGCGGTGTGCCGCAAGGGCTGGGCCGGGTCCACGAAGGCCGCCTGGGCTTCCTCGTCGTCGGCCACGCGCGCGGCGTGGACCACGAAGGCGCGAGGGAGGGCCGTGTCGGAGCGGTAGAGCGTGGGCAGCCCCGGCAGGGACAGCACGGGCACCAGGTCCTCGAAGGGCGGCGGGCCTCGGCGCACGTAGTAGCCCACTCCAGCCAGATCGAACGCCGCACGCGCCCCGGACTCGTAAAGGGGCTCGATTCGCAGGGGCTCGGGAGCGCCGTAGCCCTCGAAGACACGCAGCCGCTCCTCGACGAAGCGGTTGGGCACCAGGGCGTCGCGGCTGAGGGCGATGTACGAGCCGCCCTCTCCGGGAAGCGGCGCGGAGGCGGCGTCCACGGTGGCATTGACCTCGTCCAGCTCGTCCCCGGAGAGGTCCACGCTGACGCGGCCCGCGTACCCGGGAGGAATGGCGGCGGCGATGCGGGAAGGACGGCGAAGGGCCTCGAGCGGAGCGCCGCCGGTGCCGCCCTGGAGAAGGTGGAAGACGGCCAGCTCCACCAGCGCGACTCCTGCCAGCGCGCGACGCACGCGGAGGGAGCGCCCCGGGCCGGAGGAGGGGAGGACGAAGGCCAGCGCGCCCGCGCCCAGCGCCAGCACCACCCAGGGCAGCCCGGCCTCCACGCCGGAGCGGAAGAAGGGGAGGCGAGCCAGGGGCGGCCCCAACAGGAGCGCGGCGAAGACGGTGGCCACCACCACGGCCACGCGCCTCGGGGCGGGAGAGGTGCCTCCACGCCGGGCGCGGCGGGCCAGCCCGTCCAGTCCGAGGGCGGCGAGCACCGCCACGCAGAAGGCCGCGCCCACGAGGTACTTCACCGGGTAGCGGAAGAGGTGGAAGGGAGGCAGCCGGAGGAGGAGGGCGGCCGGCGGGAAGTGCGAGCCGAGGGCCAGGGTGGTGAAGCCCAGCGCTCCCAGGGAGAAGGGCAGCGCCCTCCGCGAGCGCCCGAGGCCGGCGAGGGCCAGCGCACAGGTGAGGGTGCCGAGGAAGAGGGTGAGGATGAAGAACTGATCCGTCCCCTCCCAGTAGCGCGAGCGGGGGAGCTCGGCGAAGGGCCAGGCCACGGAGAGGAGCTGGGGCCAGGAGAGGGACCAGGCGAGCGTGTCCAGGCGCCCCGTGCTTCGGGAGGAGTGGAGGGCGAACTCGAGCGCGGGCAGGGCGACGAGGGCCCCGAGAGTGAAGCCCCAGACGATCCCCGCCCCCGAGGCCACGGCGGCGCGCACCCGGCGCCGGGCGGTGAGGGCCACGGCGAGGACGAGCAGGGACTGCCAGAGGAAGGTCTCCGGCGAGCCGGCGAGGAAGGCGAGGCCCGCGACGAGGGCCACGGAGGCGGTGTGGCGGACAGTGGGGCGGAGCGCGGCGCGGCGCGAGGCCAGCAGGAGGAAGCCCGTCCACGCGGCGGCGCTGGCCACGTTCTGCTGGGCGGAGAGCGCGGCGAAGGGGGCGGAGAGCGCGAAGGCGGCGGCGCCCAGCAGGGAGGCGGGGCGCGAGGCGTGCAGGTGCCGTAGCAGGAGGAAGGTGCCGGCCGCGGCGAGCGCCACGTGGAAGAGGTGCTGCAGGGTGAGGCCGAGCTCCGGCCCCGCGAGCACCACCGAGAGCAGCCGCGGCGGGTAGAAGACCTGCGAGTAGAGGGTGGCGGCGAACGGCTGCCCGAGCCGGAGGTAGGGGTTCCACAGGGGCAGCTCCCCGGCCCGCAGCGCCTCGAGGAGGAAGGCCGAGTCGGGGATGAAGATGCGGAAGGCGTCGCGGCCGGCGATGAGCAGGCCGTGGAAGAGGTGCCGGTGGACGAGC
This sequence comes from Archangium sp., assembly GCA_003249315.1. GTDB lineage: Bacteria > Myxococcota > Myxococcia > Myxococcales > Myxococcaceae > QKJM01. Next base: position 2,018 of record QKJM01000320.1, on the reverse strand, counting down.
GCCATTCCCGCGAGGAGTCCCAGCCACGGGACGAGCTGCCGGCGCACGGCCCTGCCCATGCGTCGGCTCAGCGGGAGAAGCCCAGCCGGCGCAGCATCACGTTGCGGATGCTGGCAATCCGGAAGCGGTAGATGAGGGCATCGGAGAAGTAGTGGGCGAGCACCACGGCGAGGCTGAAGGTGGTGAGGCCGCGCAGCACCATGTGCGACTTGAGGTCCGTCGCGGCGGCGCTCACCGTGCCCTGGGCGGGCCCGGCGATGAGGAGGTGAATCACGCCCAGCGCGAGCAGCGGCAGCATGGACAGCACCATCAGCGGCCACACCCAGGCGCGCGTGACGCGGGAGGGCGCATCCCCCTCGCGCGGCTCCATCATCCTCGCGGTGAGGAGGTAGTACTCCAGGCCGTGCATGGCGGGCAGCATCACGTTGCCCCAGGAGGGAGCCACCAGCACCAGCCCCGTGCCGGTCGCCACGGTGAGGAGGTAGAGCACCTTGGGTCCGCTGGCCGAGCCCGAGCGCAGCAGGGTGCGGAAGAGGAGCACGAAGTAGCCGAGCCACAGCGCGAGCAGCACCGCCAGCGCGCCGTGGGGAAAGGGCGTGCCCTGGTCGATGTCCAGGTAGGGGGTGTCGCCGGGGCGCGAGGTCTCGGCGACGAAGAAGAGGCGCACCAGCACCAGCGTCAGCATCAGCGGGACGAAGCCCAACTGCAGCTTCCTCTCCAGCGGGGCGGGAGCGCCCAGCCCGGCCTGGTGCCCGCGCAGGGTGTGCAGCGCCCAGAAGCCCTTGCACTGCGAGAGGATGTGGTGGAGCCCGAACACGTTGAAGATGACGCCCACCACGTAGGCGTAGGCCGTGGCGTTCGCGTAGTAGAGGGCGAACATCAACGCCCCCACCGCGAACATCGCCAGACCGCCGAACATCAGCAGACGCGGCTGGCGCGGCTCCGCGGTGAGCACGTCCCGGTGTACCGCGAACAGCAGGAAGGTGAGCACCACATGGGTGCCATTGCCGAGCACGTACTGCGCCGTCCAGATGGCCATCCGGTTGACGGTGTCTGACACCGGCTGGGCCACCATGCTCCCCGCCCAGGCCAGCACCGTGAGGGAGAGGGGAATCAACAGCAGGAGCGCGTCCGTCCGGGAGGAGAAGAGCCACAGCCCTCGGAAGGCGAGGCCCCCGCTCGGAGCGGCGGACGGCGAAGTCATCACGGCGGTGGAGCTCGGCATCGTCATCGCGCCGGGACTCTACCAGATGCCGCTGTGGGCCTCACGGGGAGTGCGGTCCGGCCAGGGGTGGGGCGGTGAGGGCCTCGGCGAGCCGGCGCGAGAGCTTCGGCCGGCCGCTCGACTCGTTGAGGTGCGTCACGTCGATGAAGTCCTCCGGGCCGAACCCGGGTGCCTCCGTCAGATCCTCCACCGGCACCCCCGTCTCCCGGGAGAGGCGGGCCACCACTTCGGCGAGCCGCGCGCGGCCCTCGGGGGAGGGCTCGGCCCAGGCGCGGTTGCGCGGGGCCAGCAGCAGCACGGTGCGCTCGGACACGGAGGCCAGCGCGCGCACCGCCTCCGCGAAGGCGGCCACCTTCCTCTCGTCGAAGCGCAGCTCCAGCAGATCGCTCGTCTCCACCCGCCACTGCCGCTCCAGCTCCAGCAGCTCCGGCGCCGAGCGCATGCGGGCCCAGGCGGTGTAGTCCTCGCGTGTCTCGTCGAAGAGGTGGCGCACCTCGCCCCGTCGCAGAGCGTCCCACTCGGGCACGGTGCGTCCCTCCAGCCGGGCGCGCACCGCCCGCATGCGCGCGGCCAGGGCCTTGCGCTCGGCGTCCGGCTCCTCGGGGTGGGGGCCCGGCCACCATGCCGGCGGTGGGCCTCCAAGGAGCTGACTCTCCAGCAGCGAGGTGACGGCCAGCGGCGAGGTGCCTCCGAGGGACTGCAGGGCCGCCAGGTGCGCGGCCTCCTCGGGCGAGCGGAGGGCCTCCTTCGCCACCTCCCCTGGCGTGGCCAGCAGCGCCTTCTTCACGTTGGC
>QKJM01000355.1 GCA_003249315.1 Archangium sp. | reverse complement strand
GTCATCAGCACCATGGAGGTGGAGATGAGGGAGGGGAGCTGCGCCTGAAGCTGGGTGGCGACGGAGGGCTCCTGGGGGGGGAGGTGGGAGAGGAGGGTCTCGGCCATGGCGGGGGCCGCGCGTCTGGCCACCGCCGTCATCTGGGCGCCGTCGATGGTGCGCAGGATGGCGGCGGAGAGGGTGGCGCCGCCGAGCAGCCGGCGGATCCGTTCCGGGGAGAGCTCTCCGGGCTGGAGCAGGCGGCCGGCCGAGACGAAGGCGAAGGCGCAGGCCACCGCGAGCGCTCCCAGTATCAGCGAGCGCGAGTCACGCATGCCCTCGAGAGCGGCGGCGTGGTGCGCATCCAGGAGGCGCGCGAGGGCGGAGGGATCGTCCCCCGGCTGGACGGAGGCCGCCGGGAGGGCCGCCTTCCGCTCCGAGAGGTGGCTGAGGCCCACGGCCTGATTGAGGGCGCCGAGCCCGGTGAGTCCGGACAGGACCAGACACACCAGGGCGGCGAAGCGGATGCCACCGGGCAGACGCTGAGAGGGGGAGGCCGGGCGGCTCACCGCTTGCTGGCCTCCACGTAGCGGAGGCGGAGATCCGTCAGCAGGCTGTCGATGAGATGCTGCTCCTCGGAGGTGAGGTTGCCGCGGGTCTTCTCGCGCAGCATGTCCAGCACGTCCAGGCTCTGGCGAGCGAGCGGCAGATTCCTCTCGGACTGGCCCGTCTCCGGGTTGGGAGCCCCACCCAGGTGGATGAGGGCGGAGGAGGCCAGCCCCATCAGGAAGGTGCTGAAGGTGATGGCGTCCTCACCGCGCATCACGAAGGTCTCGCCGCGCTTGTCCTCGCTCATGGCCTTACTCGGTGGCAGTCGGGGTTTCCTCGCCGCCCTGTGCCTCCTCCTCGCCTTCCTCCTCCTCGTCCTCGTCCTCCTCGTCCTCCTCCTCGTCCTCGTAGTCCTCGTCCTCGTAGTCCTCGTCGTGCATCACCGTCTCTACGGGCACGCTCTTCTCGGAGACGTCCGGGAGCGACTCGACGACGTCCTTCCAGGCCTTCTCGTCCAGCTCACCGTTGCGCAGGTAACGCTCGACCGTGCGCTTGTCGAGGTACTTCGGGTCCACCGTCTCCGCCATGTTCAAATCCTCGGAATCTCTTGGAAAAGGGCGCGCCACCTTATAGCAGGGCAACCCACTGTCAACGCCGCCGTACCCACGCCCGCCAGAGAAGAATGAACGCGCCTGTAAGAGCCGGCCTTCCCCGAGGTCTCTACCTCCTGTGTGATGACACTGTCCGTCCGGAGCTGCCGCTGGTGGAGAAGGCCACGCGCCTGCTCGCCGGGGGGGCGAGGGTGGTGCAACTGAGGATGAAGCGCACGCCGCCGAGGGAGGGACTGGCCGTGGCCCGGGAGGTGGTGGCCGCCTGCCGACGCGCCGGGGCGGTGTGCGTGGTGAATGACCGGGTGGATCTGGCGCTGCTGGCGGGGGCGGACGGGGTCCACGTGGGGGACGAGGATCTGCCTCCGGAGGCGGCGAGGGAACTGCTCGGTCCGGGGCGGCTGGTGGGGGTGACGGTGAGGGACGTGGCTGGCGCGCGGGCCGCCCGGGAGGCCGGGGCGGACTACGTGGGCCTGGGGCCCGTCTTCGGCACGGTCACCAAGCAGGTGTCCGCTCCGGTGCTGGGGCTGGAGCGCTTCGCCGCGGTGGTGCGTGAGAGCCCTCTGCCGGTGGTGGGAATTGGCGGGGTGAAGTTGGAGGATCTCCCGGCCCTGGCCGCTACCGGAGCCCACGGCGTGGCGGTGGTCAGCGAGGCCCTGCTCGCCGAGGACATCGTCGAGCGGGTTCGTCACCTCTCCGAGGCGTTTGACAGGGGCGCTCGGGGGGCTAGCCTCGGGAGGGGAGACGAATGACCCCCAAACACCATGGCCAGACGCCGCGCCGGCCCAACATCGGCATCACCCCTGACTACTCCGGGCCCCAGCCCGACGCGTTCTTTCCCCGCTACGAGCTGAAAGTGCCGTACGCGGACGCGGTGCTGCGCGCCGGGGGGCTTCCCTTCGTCTTGCCGTACTCGGAAGAGCCCACATGTGTGGAGGCGTACCTGGATCGCGTCTCCGGGCTGCTGGTGACGGGCGGCGCCTTCGACATCTCTCCCGAGCTCTATGGGGAGACGGCCCGGGAGGGAATGGGGCCGATGAAGCAGGGGCGCACGACCTTCGAGCTGGCGTTGATGCGCGGGGCGCTCAAGCGCAATCTGCCAGTGCTGGGCGTCTGCGGAGGCATGCAGCTCCTCAACGTGGTGCTGGGAGGCACGCTGCACCAGGACATCGGCCTGGAGGTCCCGGGTGCGCACGAGCATTCTCAGAAGCATGATCGCACCCAGCCGCAGCATCCGGTGGAGGTGCGCGAGGGGACGCTGCTGGCCGATGCCCTGGGTCGAGGTCAGCTCATGGTCAACTCTCTCCACCACCAGTCGGTTCGGCGGCTCGGTGAGCAGGTGGTGATGAGCGCGGCGGCGCCGGATGGTGTGGTGGAGGCGATCGAGTCCACGCAGCATGCCTTCGCCGTGGGCGTGCAGTGGCACCCCGAGTACATGCTGGCCTCCGTTCCCGCGCACCTGGGCCTCTACCGGGCCTTCATCCAGAAGGCCCGAGAGCACCGGCGGTGAGTCCGGCGCCGCGCATCCTGTTGTGCGCGGGCCACGAGCCTACCGGCAGGGCGGGGCTGCTGGCGGATGTGGAGGCGGTGCGCGCGCTGGGTGGTGCGCCCGTGGCTGTTCCCACCGCGCAGACGGCGCAGGGGCGAGGCACCTTCCTGCTGCGGCCCACGCCGGCGCGTGTGCTGGAGGCCCAGGTGGCCGCCGCGCTCGAGCTGGGGCCGCTGCACGCGGTGAAGCTGGGCATGGTGCCCGGGCCGGCGCTGCTGGCCTCGCTGCGCGCGGCCCTCGCAGGGGTGGACGCGTGGTGGGTGGTGGATCCGGTGACGCGCACTTCGCGGGGCGAGCCGCTCTCCCGGCTCTCGGCGCGGCACTACCTGGCCCTTGCGGGAGAACGGGTGGTGGTGACACCCAACCTGGACGAGGCCGCGTGGTTGCTGGGGACGGGTCCGGTGCGCTCCGTGGAGGAGGCGAGGGCCGCGGCGCGGGCCCTGGTGGCTCGGGGCTTTGGTGCCGCGCTGGTGAAGGGAGGGCACCGGGCCTCGGGCGCGGTGGATGTGCTGGGTCTCCCGGGCCACGAGGTGGTGCTGGAGGGCGAGCGGCTCGCGCGGCCTCCGGAGCGGAGAGGGACCGGCTGCCGCCTGGCCTCGGCGCTGGCCGTGGAACTGGGGAAGGGGAGGGGGCTCGTACCGGCTGCCCGGCGGGCCAAGGCCCATGTGGCCCGCTATCTGCTCACGGGGTAGGAGCGACGGTGGGCTCGGTTTGGGCTCCGGGTCTTCGGCACCCTCACCCCGTCCCTCTCCCAGAGGGAGAGGGGTTCTTCACGCGAACTCGCCTCTCGCCCGGCTCTCGAAGCGCGTGTACTCGGCGAGGAAGACCAGGTCGATCTCTCCGATCGGTCCGTTACGCTGCTTGGCGATGATGAGCTGCACGGGAATCGCCGTCGTCGCCCGCTGCTCGCCGCCTTCTCCCTCTCCCTGATCCTCGCGGTGGATGAACATCACCACGTCCGCGTCCTGCTCGATGGCGCCCGACTCACGCAGGTCCGAGAGCATCGGCTTGCCTCCCTTTCGCTCCTCCACCTTTCGGCTGAGCTGGCTGAGCGCCACGATCGGCACCTCCAGCTCCTTGGCGAGCTGCTTGAGGGCTCGGGAGATCTCTGCGATCTCGAGCTGGCGGCTCTCCACCTTGCCCTTCTGGTGCATGAGCTGGAGGTAGTCGATGACGATCAACGACAGTCGCGGATCCCTCTGCTTGAGCCGCCGCGCCTTCGCGCGCAGATCGAACGGGGACAGGCCGCCCGAGTCGTCGATGTAGATGGGGGCGTTGTAGAGCTTGCCCGCCATCTCCTGGAACTTCTCCTCGTCGTGCGGGGAGAGCCGGCCTCCGCGCAGCTTCTTCATGTCCACGCGCGCGCTCGAGGCCAGCAGACGCATCAGGAGCTGATCCGCGGGCATCTCCAGGCTGAAGATGGCCGCTGCCTTCGGCTCGTCCGTCAGCGCCACGTGCGTGGCGATGTTCATCGCGAAGGACGTCTTTCCGCAGCCCGGTCGCGCCGCGAGGATGATGAGCTCGCCTCCGTGCAGGCCCGTGAGCTGGTTGTCCAGATCCACGTAGCCCGTGGACACGCCGGTGATGCCCGTGGACGCGGCCTTCATCTTGTCGAGCAGATCCAACGTCTGCTCCATCAGGTCGCTCACCGGCCGCAGATCTCCCTCTCGCTTCTTCTCCGCGAGGAGGAAGACCTTGCGCTCGGCCTCGTCCAGCAGCACCTCCAGCTCGCCCGTCTCCTGGCCCGCGAGCTCCTGGATCTCCCGGCCCACGCCCGCCAGCCGCCGCCGCAGGGCCTGGTCCTTGACGATCTTCGCGTATTCGATCGCGTTGCCCGGGACGGGCACCACCTGATCCAGGGTCATCAGGTAGGCGGGCCCGCCCACCGCCGCGAGCTGGCCCAGTACCTTCAGCTCCTCGGCCAGCGTCAGGTGGTCCACCACCCGCGACGAGCCGTCCAGCTTGAGCATCGCGCCGAAGATCTGCGCGTGCGCCGGGCTGGCGAAGTCGTCCGGATGCACCACCTCGGCGAGGTTGGCGATGATGCCGTTGTCCGCCAGCACCGCGCCCAGCACCGCGCGCTCGGCGGCCAGATCTTCGTGGAGCCGCTTCCCTACCCGAGTATCGAGGATGTTTTCCATGGCTGCCGGGCCAGTCTACAGGGCTGTCGCGCCCTGTTGCAGGGGCTACGAGCTCCTTCCCGTCGGGGCCACTGGCCGCTCCCTCTCGCAAAAATGAAGAGGGCCGCTCCGGTGCTCGACCGGAACGGCCCTGTTCTCGGGTGGGTAGGTTCCTCACCCCAGCCCGCTCCCCGAGGGGAGGGGCTTGTTGACTACGCCTCCGCCGCGACCTCGACCTTGATCTTCGCCGTCACGTCGCGGTGCAGCCGGAGCTCCACCTCGTACTGACCCACGGCCTTGATGGGCTCGGGGAGGTGGATGTGCCGACGATCCACCTGCACGCTCTGGGCGGCGAGGGCCTCGGCGATGTCCAGCGCGGTGACCGAGCCGTACAGCTTGTCCTGCTCGCCCACCTTGCGGCGGATCGTCACCTGCACGGCGCCGATCTTCTTGGCCTGCTCCTCGGCAGCGCCCTTCAGCTTGGCGTTGCGCGCGGCGATCACCGCCCGCTCGTGCTCGAGCTGACGCAGGTTCTGCTCAGTGGCGAGGACCGCCTTCTTGTAGGGGATCAGGAAGTTGCGGCCAAAGCCGTCCTTCACCGTCACGAGCTCGCCGGACCGGCCGAGGTGCTCGACGTCCTCTCGAAGAATGACCTTCATGTGCTGTCTCCGATGGTACGTGGGGTCAGGCGGCTAGCCGACCATCGCGTTGTAGGGGAGGAGCGCCAGTCCGCGAGCGCGCTTGATGGCGGTCGCCACCTCACGCTGGTGCTTGGCGCAGTTGCCGGAGATGCGGCGGGGGATGATCTTCCCGCGCTCGGTGACGAAGTACTTCAGGGTGGCCTGGTCCTTGTAGTCCACCTTGGCGTTCTTCTCGGCGCAGAAGCGGCAGACCTTCTTGCGACCGAAGCCGCGCCCGCCGCCCCCGCCACGCTTCTCCTCGTCCACGGGACCGCCGCGACCGGCAGGGGCCGCAGGGGCATTCGTCTTGGTATCCGTTCCGTTCATGAGCGTTCTCTCTTCTCTGGAATGGGTCCGTAGAAGACCGGGTCGGCACTAGGCCTCCTCGGTGCTCTCCTCTTCCGACTCGCTCTCGGTGGTCTCGGTGCGCTGCTCAGGAGCCGCCACGCCCGGGCGCGTCTCCTCGACATCACCGGCCAGCTTCAGGTCCTCGAGCACCGGACGGGTCTCGGGGTCCACCTCTTCGGCCAGCTTCACCGACAGGTAGCGCGTCACCTCATCCAGGATGCGGAGGTTGCGCTCGATCTCGGCCACCAGCTTGGAGTTGCCGAGGAAGTGGGTGTGGACGTAGATGGCGCGGGGCTGCTTGGCCACCGCGTACATCGTCTTCTTCTTGCCCCACACCGTGAAGCGGATGACCTTGCCGCCCTCGCGGTCGACGATGCCCCGGACGCGCTCCTTGATGCGGTCCACGTTGTCGTCGGTGAGGTCCGGCTTGACCAGGAAGATGGTCTCGTACTCACGAAGCCGCTGGGCGGCCTGCGTTTCAGCCATGTGTCTCTCCCCTCGGGGTTGAGTGCCCCCCGGTATGCCGGGGAGCGGGGATTCGATCCGGACGCCGAGGCGCCCGGCTCGCTGCTACAACCTCTCCGCCGAACCAGGACTTCCGGCCGGCGGGGAAGGGGCCTTCTACGGGGGGCCCGCCCCCGAGTCAAGGCGCCCGCTTGTTGTACCGGTTCATCGCCGCCGCCAGCCCCTCGCGCACCCACGTCTCCGCCGCGTCCGCCGCCAGGGGGAGCAGGTCCTCGAGCTGCCGGCGCTCCGCGTCATCGAAGTTGGAGAGCACGTAGCCACTGACCCGCTCCCGGGCATTGGGGCCTTGCGGCTTGCCGATGCCGAAGCGCAGGCGGGTGAAGTTGTCTCCCCCGAGGCTGGAGACGCTGCTCTTCAGCCCGTTGTGGCCCCCGGTACCCCCTCCCGCCTTGAGCTGCAGCCTCCCGAGGGGGAGATCCAACTCGTCGTGGATGACGAGGATGTCCTGCAGCGCCACCTTGTAGAAACGCGCCGCCTCGGCCAGCGAGCGGCCGGACAGGTTCATGTACGTCTGCGGCTCGAGGA
>QKJM01000994.1 GCA_003249315.1 Archangium sp. | reverse complement strand
CGCCCCCAACGAGCGCGACCTCGCGTTTGACTATGCGCTGCTCGATACCGACAAGATTTCGGATTGTGACGGCGACGGCATCCCGGACTCCTTCGACAACTGTCCCTGTGTCGCGAACCCGGACCAGATCGACCTGGATGGCGACGAGATTGGAGACGCCTGCGACCCGGGCTGCCACGTCGACACGGACTGCGATGATGGCGATGCCTGTACCGCCGACTCCTGTACCAATGATGAGAACAGCGTCGGAATCTGCTCCAACGAGCCGCAGTGCCCCGACTGCAGCGCCGCCGCCCCGTCGCTCGACTCCCTCTGGCCTCCCAACCACAAGATGGTCGCCGTCCAGGTGACGGGCGTCACCGACCCCCAGGGCCAGACCCCCGACATCCGCATCGATGGCATCACCCAGGATGAGTCCACCGACCACCTCGGCGATGGTCGCACCTGCCCCGATGCCTCGGGCATCGGCTCCTCCACCGCGATGCTTCGGGCCGAGCGCAGCGGTCTGGGCGATGGTCGCGTCTACCACCTCTCCTTCACCGCCACGGATCCGGATGGTTATTCGTGCTCCGGCGTGGTGACGAGCTGCGTCCCCCACGACCAGGGCCGCGGCTCGACGTGCGTCGACCAGGGGCCTCTCTACGACTCCCTCGTCTGCTCTCCCTGACGCCAGGGGACTTGTAATTTCGTACCTCGGGCCCGGCTCCTGCTCTCGCGGGACTCGGGCCCGCTTTTTTGGGGGACGGTAAGCCCTCACCCCAACCCTCTCCCAGAGGGAGAGGGGGCTTACACGGATTCAATCCTCTGGGCGTGGCACCCTCACCCCAGCCCTCTCCCGGAGGGAGAGGGAGTTGTCTCTGCTTGGCTGGTGTTTATACCTCGTACTTCTCCGCGTCCGCGCTCTTCAGCTCCAATCCCAGCCCAGGCCTCGTCAGGTCAGGTTTCAGCTCCCCCTTCTCCTGCCTCGGCGCCCCGTCGAACAGCATTCGTTCGATTCTCACGTGGTCGTGGAAGTACTCCAGATGCACCACGCTCCTCGCCGCGCAACACGCATGCACGTGCAGGCTCGGTGCGCAATGCGACGATAGTGGCACCTGGAATCCCTCGCACAGCGCGTCCACTCGCAGGAAGCCTGTCACCCCCAGGCACCTCGTCGCGTCCGCCTGCAGCACGTCCACCGCCCCCGCTCCCAGCATCCTCCGGAAGTAGATGGCGTCCCACCCGTACTCTCCCGCCGCTACATCCATCCCCCCTGGCACCCGCTCCCTCAGCAGCCTCAGCCCCTCCAGGTCGTCGCTCGATACCGGCTCCTCGAACCACGACACCCCGTACTCCTCGAACTCCTCCGCCAGCCCCAGCGCCTGCTTCGTCGTGTACGCCCCGTTCCCATCCACGAAGAGTCGCACCTCCGGGCCGATCGCCTCCCGCGCCGCCTTCACCCTCCTCACGTCCTCCTCCGGGTGACTCCCTACCTTCATCTTCACCCGCTCAATCCCTTCTTCCGCCCACCCCGCCAACTGCTCCCTCAGCCTCTCCTCCGTGTACGAGGTGAAGCCTCCGCTCCCGTACACCGGTACCCGCTCGCGCGCCGCCCCCAGCAGCTTCACCAACGGCACGTTCAGCAGCCTCGCCTTCATGTCCCACAGCGCCGCGTCCACCGCCGAGAGCGCCATCGCCACCAGCCCCGGCCTCCCCTTGTTCCTCACCCTCTTCAGCAGCGACACCATCCTTGCCGGCACGTCCAGCACGTCCTTCCCCTTCAGCTCCGCCGCCGCCTCCCGGTTGATGAGCTCCGCCGCCGCCGCGTCCGCGTACGTGTAGCCCAGCCCTCGCAGCCCTCCGGCCCACAGGTGCGCCACCACCAGCGTCGTGCTCCTCCACTCCAGCGTCCCGTCCGCCTCCGGACCCCCCTCCGTCGGTATCTCGTACGCCCTCGCCTCCACCCGCTCGATCGCCACCATCCCTCGCCTCCTTCGCGGCGCTCAGCCTCCGGTTCCTCAAGCTCGCTTCCCCTCCTCGGCCCGGCAATGGCGCGGCCCTCGCCTTCTCTTCCCCTCGCCCCCTCTCCGGGAATTCAGGCGCCCTCCTTCTGCTCTACTCTCAACGTTTCGCCCTCTCCTCCCCCTTCGCGCTTCTCCCCCTGTGGCAGCCTCGTCCCCTCCTGGAGGAAGTGGCATGCCATCTTCGCGCTCACACTCCTGCTCCCGCCGCGCCGCTCTCCGCGCGCTCTCCCTCGCCCTCTCCGTGCTCTCCGCCAGCGGGTGCGCGAGCCTCGGCTTTCCTCCCACCCCCTCCGAGCTCCCTCTCGCCCGCTGCTCCAATCCCCAGGGTCGCTACTCCATCTCCTACCCCGCCTCCTGGCACACCAACACCGGCGGCCCCGTCGAGCCCTGCCGCTTCTTCCACCCCTCTCCCTTCGAGGTCGAACCCCACACCGAGGAGCCCACCGTCGCCATCTCCGTCAAGCGAGAGGAGTTCCCCCTCGAGCGCTTCCTCGAGGGTGGCTACTACGGCCATCGGGTCCTCCTTCGCGAGCGCCTCACCGTCGCCGGCCAGCCCGCCCTTCGCTTCGAGCTGGTCGCCACCGAGGAGGCTCCTCTCTCCGAGCCCGGCCTCCGGGAGTACCTCTACGTCATCCGCTCCGGCCCCGATTCCTTCATCCGCGCCTCCACCCTCGGCCTGCCGGGCCTCGACTACACTCACAACAAGGAAGTGCTCGACCAGATGGTCCGCACCCTCTCGCTCCCCTGAGCCCCTCCTCCCAGCCTTTGTCAGACACCTCTCGTATCCTTCCTCCTGCATGTGAATGAGGAAACACGAGGTGTCTCATGGGCTGGATTGTCTATCTGATGTGCGCCGCCGGCTTCGACTCCGTCCGGGACTTCCCCGAGGGCTGGTCTCCTCCGCCCCTCGGCCCCCGGGAGGCCGTTCTCCGCCGTCTCCGTGAGGCCTTTCCCTCCCTCGTCTCCTCCCATCCCGCAGAGGCCGTCCTCCACGGCGAGGGCTTCTCCATCACCTTCGACCTCGGCCCCTGGGAGCCCGTTCCTCGCATCCGCCTGGTCGTCCATGGCTCCGGCGACGAGGTGCTCGACGTCATCGGGCAGATCGCCGCCGCCCTCGACGTCCGCGCCCTCGACTGCGGCTTCGGGGACTTCATGCGCTTCCGCCGCGACGCCGACTCCGGTCGCCTCGTCTGGCTCGACGCCCCGAAGCCCGGACAGTGGCTGGCTCCCGCCTAGGGACAGAGGGGCTTACGCGGTTCCTCCCTTGGCTGGTCTCTGTCCGGGACGCGCTCTCCGCCTCAACTTCCTCCTCGGCTGCTCCCGCCAGGAGGCTCTCATGGGCAAGTTCATCGGACACATGCAGTGGGCCATCGCCGAGGGCTACATCCCCTCGAAGAGCACGGGCCCCGCTCCCGCCATGACCAGTCATGAGACGGCCTGTCTCCTCAATACCGGAGACCAGGATGCGCACGTCGAGGTCTTCCTCTACTTCGCCGACCGCGAGCCCGTGGGCCCCTACTTCGTCACCGTCCCCGCTCGTCGCACCCTCCACCTGCGCTTCAACGACCTCTCCACCCCCGCGCCCGTCCCCCGCGACACCGACTACTCCAGCGTCTTCGTCTCCGATGTCCCCATCGTCGTTCAACACACCCGGCTCGACTCCCGCCAGGCCGAGAACGCCCTCCTCTCCACCCTCGCCTTCCCCGTCCCCTAGCTTCTCCGTGACGCCAGGCCTCACGCCTCCTCGCCCCTCCCCCTCGCCCCAGCCCCTTGTCCTCTGCTCGTCACTCCCTTTCTCTTTCCGCGAGCAAGGGGGGCTCACGCATTGCCTGCCCGAGGACACAGCCCTACCCATCAGCGTCCGCCCGCTTCCCTCCTCTTCCCCCCAGCGAAGGACGCGCCCATGATTCCTCCCTCCCGTCTCTCCTTCTCCTCCTCCGAGCACAAGGAGCTCGCCCTCCTCGTCGCACGCAACCTCCAGCTCCTCGGTGAGCACCTCGACGAGGTGGCCGGCATCCCCGGCGACTACAGCGACCCTCAATGCGCCCTCGTCGCCCGCCTGCACGCGGACCTCCAGCGCATCCAGTCCCTCGTGGAGAAGGTGCGGCCCTCCTCCTTCTCCGCTCGGCCCGCTCCCCAGGTGCTCGTCTCGCGGCACCACGCGTCTCCTCCTCCGCTCCGATAGGGCAGCCGAGCCTCCGAGCGCCTCGCGCCCCGCCAAGAGGGTTCTTCCTCTTCGTCTCATTCCTACTCTTGCCGGAAGGAGGAGACACCGTGCGAGGAGCCTTCAAGATTGCCTCCCTCCGAGGCATCCCCATCCGTGTCCACTACTCGTTCCTGCTGGTGCTGCCCTTCCTGGCCTACCTCTTCGGCCAGGTGTTTCGCAGCGCCGCCGAGGCCGCGGATGTGCCGCCGGAGCAGCTCTCCGGCAGTCCCTACCTGTGGGGCCTGGGCCTCGCCGTGGCCCTCTTCCTCGCCGTGCTCGTCCACGAGCTCGCCCACTCGCTGTATGCCATGCGCAAGGGCGGCCAGGTGTCCGACATCACCCTGCTCATGATTGGTGGCGTGTCTCGCATCACCCGCATGCCCGAGGGCAACAAGCAGGAGGCCATCATGGCCTTCGCCGGGCCCCTCACCAGCCTCTTCATCGGCGGGGGCTTCCTCGGCCTCTTCGCGCTCCTGCAGGGCGCGCGCTCCTTCAACCTGCAGTTCGCCGCCTACTACCTCGGGGTGCTCAACATCTTCCTCGGCGTCTTCAACCTGCTGCCCGCCTTCCCCATGGACGGTGGCCGGATTCTGCGCGCCCTCCTCAGCAACCGGCTGGGCCGCGTGCGCGCCACCCAGGTGGCCGGCATGTTCGGCAAGGGCTTCGCCGTCCTCTTCGGCATCGTGGGGTTGTTCTCCTTCAACTTCATCCTGCTGCTCATCGCCTTCTTCGTGTACCTCGGCGCCGAGGGCGAGACGCGCGAGGTCCTCACCCAGTCCCTGCTCGCCCGGGTGAAGGTGCGCGAGTTGATGATGCCTCGTCGGGCCGTGGTGCATGGCTCGGACTCGCTCGTCGAGGTGGCCGAGCGCATGCGCACCGAGCGCCGCCGTGCCCTGCCCGTGGAGGAGGACGGCCGCGTGGTGGGACTGGTGACGCTCGCCGTGGTGCGCCAGGTGCCCGTCTCCCAGCGCCACCAGGTGCGCGCCCGCGAGGTGGCCCAGGCCGTTCCCAGCGTCAGCCCCGAGGCCAGCGCCTCCGACGCCCTCCGGGAGATGCTCCAGCGCCGCGTCCCCCAGCTCCCCGTGGTGGAGGAGGGCGTCCTCATCGGCACCCTCTCCCAGGACGACATCCTCCGCGGCCTCGAGCTGCGCCAGCTCGAGGACTCCAACATCTCCGGGCCCTGGGGCCTCGGCCCGCGCGAGCGCGAGTCGCCGACCTGAGCTACCGGAGCTACCGGAGCGCCGCGGCCAGCGTCTCCAGCGCCCGCCGCGGCCCCGCGCCTGTTCGGCCGAAGAGGCCCCGCAGCCCGCTCGCCGCCAGCGCGCCCCGCTCCGCTACCCCATGCAGACACCGGCGGAAGCGCTCGCCCTCGCCCAGCCCCAGCCGCTCGTCCACCTGCCGGCACAGCGCTCCCAGCGTGGCCTCGTCCAGGGGCCTCGCCTCGCGCACCGGCCCGCCCTCCTCCAGTCGCCGCAGCGCCTCGGCGCATACCCGGCCCACCAGCGGACTGCGCGAGTCACTCGCCTCCTCCAGCGCCGTCACCAGCGCCCGCCTCGCCTTCTCCGCCTCCAGTCCCGCTCCCACCACCGCCTCGAAGGCCCGCCGTGGCGCCTCGCACAGCGTCTCCCACTCCTCCACCGGGAAGCCGCACCGGCTTCGCTCGTCCACCTGCTTCCGCGTCCTCTCGCGCACCGGACGCGCCTTCTCCCTCACCACCCTCCAGGCCGAGCCGCTCGGCGTGGGTCTCAACAACGACAGCCGGGTGTGTGCCTCCAGACCTTCGAGCACTGGTTGATCCATGCGGAACCTCCCGTGGGGAAATGGTGGCTCCCTGACACTGCGTCTGTCCGGAGCGTCAGCAGGCTCGCTGGGTTGACTCCCTCAACCCCTCGCACCTGGAAACATCTGGCACGGTAGTAACCCCCTCCGAGCAGGGTGAATCCCCTCGCTCCCACTGGAACCCGCCAGTCGACACATGCGGGCCTCGCTGTTCGCTCCCTTCCATTCCCTTGGGGAGAACAGTTCGGGTTTAGTGTCGCCCATGACACGACACCTGCTCTCCGTTCTCCTCTCCCTGTGTCTCGCGCTGGGGTGTGTCTCCGCTCCCTCGTCCCGGCCCGTTGCGGCGCCCGCTCCTGCCGCCTCTCCCACCGCCTCCGGCCGCGGCGGCGCCGCCTCCACCGTGGACGTGCTCGCCACCTCCGCCGCCATCGAGGTGCTTCGCTCCGGTGGTAATGCCGTCGATGCCGCGGTCGCCGCCGCCAGCGTCCTCGGCGTGACGGACCCGTTCTCCTGTGGCATCGGCGGCGGGGGCTTCATGGTCATCTACCTCGCCGACGAGAAGCGCGTCGTCACCGTGGACCACCGGGAGGTGGCTCCTTTCGGGCTGCAGCGCTCGCACTTCTACGAGGAGGGCTCGCCCATTCCCTTCCCCGAGCTCGTCACCAGCGGCCTGTCCACCGGCGTCCCCGGCACCGTTCTCGGCTGGGAGCTCGCCCTGAGCCGCTTCGGCTCCCGCTCCCTCGCCGACGTCCTCCAGCCCGCCATCCTCGTCGCCGAGCAGGGCTTCGAGGTGGATGCCACCTTCTCCGAGCAGACGGCCCACAACGTCGAGCGCTTCCGCGACTTCTCCAGCTCCGCCGCCCTCTGCCTCACCCCCGAGGGCCAGCCCTTCCCC
>QKJM01000638.1 GCA_003249315.1 Archangium sp. | reverse complement strand
CCGCTCGAGGCGCGCTACTCAAAGCTCTCCACCGCCTCCACCTGCACGAAGGGGAAGACCTGGACGGTTCCCGGCCCACCCGTGTCCTCAATCGGGAGTCCCTGCCGCTCGTCACTATCTTGGGGCACCATCGCGAAGCAGACCGGGACCATCTCTCCGCCCGGAAGCCGGGCCTCGGTGATGCGACCATAGACGCGCTCCGGCCCGATGATGAGTTGTCCGGAGAGGTACGTGTCATCCGGCAACTTCCCCCACGGAGCGCCGAGGTACAGCGTCACAGGCCCTTCTCGCACCGGAATCGGCCTCGCCTTGCCACCCGCGAACAGGTCGAAACCCGGGAGGAACAGCCCCGGCGAGTCCTGCCCGATGGGGATGCCGAACCTACCGGACATCACCTCGACGGCGCCGGGCGGGCACGGCTGCCGTGCAGGCTGCGGACGGACAGGGGCGCCGGCACAGGCGGCCGCCGTGGCACCGACACACAGCAGGGTCAGCTCGGAGCTTCTGCCCTTCTTCGCCTCGCGCCTGACGAGGGCCGGGTGCTCTCTCCTCTCCTTCACGAGCGTCTCTCCCTTGCGGAGCGTCGTCACGGGGACGACGGGCGCAGGGGTCTCCGCCCTCGGGGGCGCTGCGCCCGATCCAGCTTCCGGCGGCTTCCACGGGGGCGCCACTTCGCGGACGAAGCAAGCCCCCGACGTCGCCCCACCGTCGGGCAACCCGGCACGCAGCAGGGCAGCCAGGGCCGGCCCGGCCGGGACCGGTGTCGAGGGAGGCTCAGTCCGCTGGCCCCGGGCGAGGAGCAATTGAGCGCTCCCCAGGCCAGCCAACAGCAGGCAGCAGACACCTCCCGCCCACAGTCGTGCCCCTCGGGCCACGGCGGAGGGCACGCCACCTCGTGCTCCTCGCGGCGCGGAGTGCGGCACCGAGGCCGGATCCCACCCGTCGCCCAGGGGCACCTCCCAGCTCGCGTCCGCCTCCCCCCGCATCGCCTCCAGCGCTTCCCCCACCTCCCGAGCACTCGCCAGGCGCGCCTGGGGCTCCTTCTCCAGCAGCCTCATGCACAGCTCGCCCAGCTCCCGGGGCACGCGCCGGTTGCGCTCGTGCGGCGCCGTCGGCACCTCCAGGGCTATCTCCCGCATCAAATCCAGCTCGTCCCGGCCCCAGCAGGGGTACACCCCGGTGAGCAGCACGTACAGCGTGACGCCCAGCGCGTACAGGTCGTCCGCCTCCGCGTGCGGGTAGGCCGCGTCCACTGGCCGCTCCGGGTCCACCAGGAAGCGCACGCACTCGGGGCTGCGGTAGACGGGCGTGCATGGCGCCAGGCCTCCCGGAGTGACTCGCGGCGCCCCGCGGACGGCGCTCACCCCGAAGTCCACCAGCACGGGCTCTCCGTCCTCGTCCCTCACCAGCACGTTGTCGCCCTTGAAGTCCCGGTGCAGCACTCCGGCCTCATGCACCGCCGCCAGCGCTCGGCTCAGCTCGCGCACCACCCGGGCCACCTCTCTCGCCGAGGGGTTCTCCTCCTTCGCCCACTCGTACAGCGTCCGGCCCTTCACGTACTCCGTGATGAGCACCAGGTACCCGGGCGCCTGCTCCGGCCCCTCCACGTGGCCCACCAGCTTCACCACGTTCGGGTGTCTCAGGTACAGCAGGATGGACAGCTCCCTCTTCGCCCACTCCCCAGCCTCTTCCAGCCGGATGAACTTCAGCGCCACCTCTCGCTCCGCCCCCTTCGCCAGGTACACCTGCGCGAAGCCCCCCTCCCCCAGCTTCCTCTCCACCCGGTAGCCCTGCACCACCGTCCCCGGCCTCACCGGCTCCTTCTTCCCCATCCTCATTCGGGTGACCTCATGAGTGGGTAGGGTAGCAGAACGTGGCACTCCGGCGCTCGCGTGCGGATGGGCAGGCATGTTGGCGCGAAGCCATGAGACACCTCGCCTTCTCCACGCTCGTCCTGCTCGCGCCGCGCTAGCACCCTCCCCTTCCGACGACCCCACCAGACCGCCCGTCAGCGCCTCTTCCTGCGAGGAGCAGCATGACCAGGTTCTTCGACCACAGAGCCCCCTGATGAGAGCGAGGCGGGACTCGACACCCGCGCGCGTGGCGCAGTAACTTGACACATATGAGCCTCCTCCAGCATCCGTCCTCTTTCCTGCTCGCCATTGTCTTGGCGTTGAATGGATGCAAGGACCGCCCAACGCAAGAGCAAGCTGTCCCCCCCCCGCAGGAAACCGCCTCATCCCAGGACGCCAGTATTCAGCCTTTCACATCAGTGGGTGATATCATGGAACGTGTCCCGACACGTCAGATCCCACTGGCCGGAGAGCTGGATACCACGAACCAGTATCTCTTCACTGTCCTCATCGAGGCCCATGCTTCACCACCCATCGGGGAAGCGCTGAAATGCAGTGGTGTGCTCATCGCCCCTCGCCTCGTCCTCACGGCGGGTCACTGTGTCTGCCCCCCTCCGAGCGCTCCCCCTGCCGCGGCCGTCATCGACAACTCGACCTGCGCGACCACTGCGATCCTCACGGCGACGACCTACTTGCCGCAGGAGCGTGGAAAAAGCCAGAGTGCCACCATTGGGCAGTATGAAGGAATCATCCATCCCCACCCGGAGCTCAAGCTCCTGCTCGACGAACAAGGCCGTGTCACATCGAGCCACGCGGATCTCGCGGTCATCATCCTGAACACTCCTCTCCCGGAGGCTCTCCGCCCGGTGAAGCTGGCGGAGACCGAGATCGAGCTCCATGCTCCCCTCATCATGGTGGGGGTTGGTCACACCAATGGAATCAGCGCAGACCCTTTTGGGCAGCGCCGGTTCAACAGGACTCGAGTCGCCAGCCCCCCCGCCGGCCAGGAGAGGATCTTCCTGGACCCGCCAAAGCAACCCCTCTTCGCGAATGACAGCGGCGGAGCGTGC
Organism: Archangium sp.; assembly: GCA_003249315.1. GTDB lineage: Bacteria > Myxococcota > Myxococcia > Myxococcales > Myxococcaceae > QKJM01. Next base: position 3,964 of record QKJM01000638.1, on the reverse strand, counting down.
GTGCGTGAAACGGAGCAGGGCTCGGAGTTGATCGGCATCTCGAACCGGGGCCTGGGCACGGAGTCGACTTGCACGAGTACTTACTTCCATAGGGCCTGGCTGCAAGATGAACTCCTCAAAACCGCTAAAGCAGAATAGCTTTCTGACGGTGCTGCTGGTCTTCGCAGGGTGCGCCCAGCCGGCCCCTGTACATGAGAGACCCCAGCAAGCGTCTTTCGGAGTGCCGGGAGGGGTGGACGTTGGCAGCACACTGGCTGTGTACCCAGGCCCCCTGGACTTGGAGAATCGATATCTCTCGAATGTTCTCCTCTACAACATAACCGCGACAGCCATTCCTGGCGGATGCAGCGGCGTGCTTGCCACTCCCAGAAAAGTCATCACCGCAGCTCATTGTGTCTGCGCGAAACGTGAAATCACTGCTTCCGACAGAGAGAAGATCGAGAAGCAGCTGGATAGAGCCGCTCCCTTCAATATCAAGACCGACAAAGGAAAGAGGCAGCTGACAGACTGGAAGAGCAACATCCTGGGCAATACCCACACCCTCACTGACGCCTCGAGCTGCCTTGCCCGCCCCATGGTCCTCGTCATCGGCTACCTGGAGCCCCCCGCGCCACCTGTTCGAAATATATACCAGGCAAGCGCAGTCCGCCCACACCCCAGGTTCCTGAGCATGGACGACAATGAAGACAAAGGACTGTTCCGGGAGGCGGATCTCGCGATCGTCCACCTCGAGCAACCCGTGACGCAGAGTGTCCGCTCCATCAAGCTGCCTACGGCCGAAATTCGCCTCAATGAAGACATCATCATGGTTGGCTACGGACCTGGCGAGACCCATTATCCCAAGACGACCTTCGGCTTCCGCCATTTTGGTGAGAGCAAGGTGACGCACATTGATCGGTTTGCCTCCGGCGGCATGAGGTTCACTGCCCTGGAACAACCGAATGATGGTGGTACCCCCTCCAGGATCCAGGCAGGCGACAGCGGTGGTGGAGGGTTCAGCAAGGCCGACGACACCCTGCTCCTGGGCATCGTGAGCGCGCGCTCGGAGGAGCGCGGTTCGATCTTCGAGAGCGTCTATCCCTATCGAGAGTGGCTGGAAGAGGAGATGAACGCGGGCCTGTAAGTCCAGGATTGATCCGAAGTCGAAGCGGACGTCAGCACCGAGCGCCCGGCACGGCACGTAGCTAGCTTGGGGCGCACAGATGACGTGACGGCGCTACGCGCTCCGCAGGTGCTCCCACGCCCTGGTGAGCGCCTCGGCCGCGACCACCACGTCCTCCTGCGTCGTCGTCCGCCCCAGGGACAGTCGCACCGAACCGAGCGCCGCCTTCGGCTCCACTCCCATGGCGCTCAGTACCGCGGACGGTGACTCCGCCCCCGCGTGGCACGCCGAGCCCGTGGACGCCGCCACCTCGGGCGTCTCCTCCAGCAGCGCCCAGCCCCTCACTCCCGGGAAGCGCACGTTCAGCGTGTTCGGCAGCCGCTCCTCCGGGTGCCCATTCAGCTCCAACCCCGGAATCCGCGCCCGCAGCCGCTCCCACAGCTCGTCGCGCAGCCCTCGCACCCGCTCCGCCTCCTCCACCACCGTGCGGCTCGCCACCTCGCACGCCGCCCCCAGGCCCACGATCGCCGCCACGTTCTCCGTCCCCGGCCTCAGTCCCCGCTCGTGCCCCGCCCCCAGCAACACCGGACGCAACGGCACTCCCCTCCTCACGTACAGCGCCCCCACCCCCTTCGGCCCTCCGAACTTGTGCCCCACCACCGACAGCAGATCCACCCCCAGCCCCTCCACCGTCAGCGGCAGCTTCCCCACCGACTGCGACCCATCCACGTGTACCAGCACCCCTCGCGCACGCGCCGCTCGGGCCACCTCCTCCACCGGCTGCAGCACCCCCGTCTCGTTGTTCGCGTGCATCAGCGTCACCAGCGCCGTGTCCCCTCGCAGGCTCGCCACCAGCGCCGCCAGGTGGATGCGGCCCTGCCCATCCACCGGCAGCCACGTCACGTCCCAGCCGTGCCTCTCCAGCTCGCGGCACGGCTCCGCCGTCGCCGGGTGCTCCACCACCGTCGTCACCACGTGCCGGTTCTCCGGCAGCGCCGCCGTCACCCCTCGGATGGCCAGGTTGTTGGCCTCCGTCCCGCTCCCCACGAAGTAGATTTCGTCCGGCTCCGCACCCAGCAGCGCCGCCACCCGGCCTCGCGCGGCCTCCACCGCCTCCCGCGCCCTCCGCCCGTACGCGTGCGCGCTCGAGGGGTTGCCGAAGTGCTCTCGCAGATACGGCAGCATCGCCTCCACCGTCTCCGGCAGCAGCGGGGTGGTCGCGTTGTGATCCAGGTAGATGGGCTCTCGGGGCTCGCTCATGCTCCCGGCATCTTTCCACCGTCCTCGAAGCGCCGCGCACGGACTTTTCACAATCCGTCATTTCGCCACCGGGCCATCAGGCAAGCCCCTGTCGGGACGTCCTCCATCCAACGCCCAGCCGCCATGCAGGCAGACCCCGCGCCTCGCTTGGTTGACCGGCTTCACGCGAAGTCAAAGGATTGAAACGTCATGAGCACGCAAGAGCCGAGGATCATGGTCACGTCGAACGATATGGAGCGGCTGCGGACTCTCATTGATGCGACCTCGGGAGAGCGAGCGGAGGCGCTCGATTCGGATCTGACGCTCGCCCAGGTGGTCGAACCCACCGAGGTGCCTCCGGATGTCGTCACCATGAACAGCCGCGTCCTGTACCGCGACGAGGAGACGCAGGAGACGCGGGAAGTGACGCTGTCCTACCCGAAGGATGCCTCCCTGGAGGAGGGACGGGTCTCCGTGCTGGCGCCCGTGGGCGCGGCGTTGCTGGGGAGCTCGGTGGGCCAGGAGATCGAACGGCTGCTGCCCGGCGGGAAGCGCAAACGCTTGCGCATCCTCGCGGTGTCCTACCAGCCGCAGGCGGCCGGTCGCTACCACTGACGAGCCGTTATTCCCCGCCCCGCTCCCTCCCTCTCCGCTGCCCGCTTCACGAGCGCTCTCGGCCTCATCGCGAGTGCCTGCCAGCGCGTGTCTACCTTGAGACAAGGCGGGACTCGCAGCGCTGCGGCGCTGCGGTCCCATTCCACGAGCTCGGAGGAGACGGAATGGCAGAGGTGCGTGATGGCGGCCCGCGGCAGGAAGGCCCCTCCGTCACAAGCGGCGCCCCCTCACTCCATCTGATGGGAGTCGAGCGCGTCCGGCACACCGCGACTCCGGAGAGGATGCAGGACATGAGAACGAGCAGGCGGGCCTCCTCCACCGGGGGCCAGACTTCATTCCGCATGCTCCTGGCGCTACTGGTCACCGTCACACTGACGGCCCCTCTGGCAACGAGCGCCCAGCAGCGAGGGTGCTTCGTTGGCGTCGACCAGCTCGGCCAGCCGGCCGGAGTCATCCTCCAGGTGGAGCGCTTCGGCGACTGGTTCGAAATCTCCGGGCAGATCCACTCCACCGGCACCGGGCAGACCTACCAATTCAAGGCCGACGGCCACTCCGGCGCCGGCCGGCTCTACTCGCGCCATGAGTACGAGGCCGGCGCCGTGTACATCCAGGTGCTGGAGCTGACGGAGACGGACTTCATCCTGGAGGTCGAGGGCTACGGCGTCTTCCGCTTCCAACGCCGGCCTTGCTGAGCCGCCCGCCACGCGGACGAGGAGTTCCTTCATCATGGACCCCATCCTCTTGCGCTTCCTGGAACGCCTCACCGTCGTGCTGATCGGCGGCATGTCCATCTACCTGGGGTATCGCCTCTTCCGCCTCGTCCCAGAGCAGAAGGAGAGCAGCGGCAAGGTGGAGCTGCCCTGGAATGCCTCCATCATGGTGATGAGGGTAGGGCCGGGCGTCTTCTTCGCCCTGTTCGGCGCCCTGACCGTCGGCATCTCTCTGTTCCGCCCCCTGCTGCTCACCCCGGGAGCGGAGTCCCTGGCGGAGGCGCCGACTCCCGCGGCG
>QKJM01000807.1 GCA_003249315.1 Archangium sp. | reverse complement strand
GGACGTGGTGGACTTCGTCGTGCAGTCGCACGAGGGCCGCGGTCCGGGGATGGCGCAGCGCAATGGTTTCGCCTCCCTCATTCCTCCCGGTGAGCGGGGCCGGCAGCTCGCGCGCCTGGAGCTCTCCGTCGATGGGCCTGGGCCGTTCGCGGACCTCGCCGAGCTGGATCGCTCCCGGGAGGGACTCGCGCGCCTGGAGGCGAACATCCGTCAGGCGAAGCAGCGTCTGGAAGGGGCCCGGGAGGAGGTCTTCCGGAAGTCTCTCTCGGAGGCGCTGGCCAATCTCGAGTCCCGGCGCGTGCGGGTGAAGGCGAACATCGAGGCCAACACGGGGGACTTCAAGCGCACCCAGCGCCTCTCCTACCTCCTGCTGGGGTCCGACGTGGAGGAGGATCCGGAGCTGAAGAAGCGGGTGGAGCGGATTGAACCACCCGGCTCCGTCAACCCCTGAGGTTCCCGCGCGCGCCTACCGGCAGTGGGCGCGCAGGAGGGTGACGCCTGATTCGGTCAGGTGCTTGTAGATGATGCCGCCCGTGCCGGGCACTGCGAAGTCGGAGAAGGTCTCCTCGGGCAGGGTGTTGAGAGGCAGCTCCGTGTGTCCGAGGAGGGTGCCCTCCCGCTCATCGATGCAGTAGATGCGAAGGCCGGGCTGGGACGAGAACATGCCCACCACGCCCAGGTAGAGGGTGCCGGCCCGGTCCGAGTCGAGCAGTCGGATGGTCCTCAGGGGGAAGCCGAGCGAGTAGTCGCGCGTGTAGCGGGGCTGGTTCGTCGCGCGGTCGATGACCGTGAGCTGGAGGCGGCCATTCGGCCGGTCGAGGATGTTGGCGCGGAGGAAGGCGCGATCGTCGGCGGTGGGGCGGCCAGGGAGCTGTCTGGGTGGCAGGTCCGCCTTGGCGGAGGGATCATCCAGGCGGACGAGCTCCTCATGCTCGCGCTCGACATAGACCGAGCCCTCGAAGGAGAAGAGGCCGGTGACGAGGTCGGCCTCGGGGACGCCCTTGCCCTGCACGGGCAGCTTCGTCAGCAGCTTGCCGGTGTCCGGCTCGAGCCGGGCCACGCTCCTGTCCAGCAGCCGGTCGAGCAGCAGCAGGGTGCCATCACCGGCCACGGTGAGAGCCTGCGGCGCGCGCAGGTGGGTGGGCAGGGTGCCGAGGACCTTGCCTCGGGGCGAGAGGCGGAGGATGCGCGAGTTGAGCTGGTCCAACACGAGGATGTCACCGCGGGCGTCCACGGCGAGGGACATGGGTCCCTCGGGGTTGCCCTCCTGGGGGCGCGTGCGTCCGAGCTCGGAAGGGCCGCTGCCCCAGGACAGCCTGGCAATCACCTCGGGGGAGAGGGAGGGGGGAGTCCCCGCGTCGGTATTGGCTTCCTGTCTGGCAGTGGCCACGGCGGGTCCGGCGTCCCTTCCGGCGTCCTTCCCGGTGGACGCGCCGACGGTTACGCTCGGAGTCTCCTCGCCCTTCGAGTTCATCCAGGAGCAGCCGCTTCCGAGTCCAATGAGCGCGGTGAGCCCGAGCAGGGGGCCGCGGGTCCAGGTCTTCACTCTCTTGCCTCCAGGGGTGATGGGTCTACGTAGACCGTTGGCGGGAGAATGCCTGTTTTGGGGCAGCGTTCGGCGGAAGATCTGCTGTCAGGAACGAATTGCTCGCCGCGAATACCTGGGGGCCGCGGTCGAATGCTGCGGCCGGCTCTCGATCATCCACCTCGACGGCGGCGGGGGCTTCCGCGACGAGCAGGACTGCCAGAAACTCGCCCGACGAATCGGGTCATTCGTCTGCCATCCAATTCCTACAAGCTCGCCGGCGTGGCGCTGCTCGGCGGGAGCCTGGTCGCCGAGGCTCAGGCTCCCGTGGACCGGGATGTTCCCGTGCTCAGGTATCCTGGAGAGGCGGCATGGGCAGCATCCGGCGCGGTCCAGACCGCTCAGGGCAGAAGACGGCATGCGTTCGCCCCGCAATTTGCACAAATGCCCCATGCGGGGGCATGGGGTGCTTTTCCAGCCAGCTCTCGGCTTCCTCTCTCATGTCAAAGGAGGCGATCGTAGGAATGCTTCCCCCCGCACGACGCCAGATATCAAGGAAGTCCCCGAACGCATGGAAGCTTCCAGTCACCTCGATGAAGTCGAAGGTGAAATAGGCAAGAGAAAGCAACTCCTTCTCCTCGGGAGATTTCGCCTCCTCTCGAAGGCGAACGATCAGTTGCTGTGCTTTCTTGAAGCTCTCGTCCATGCTCATGGTGACACCGCCGCGATATGGGGAACGGTTGCTGCGCCTCCTGAAGCCATGACCACCACGGGGGCCAGGATGATGACCCCCAACCCGGCAGAAACGACGACGAAGGTGCATCCGGCAATGATGATGACAGCGCCAACCAGCATTTCCTTGCGATGCCGCTTCAGCCAGTCGATTGCCTCATCTGTTGAGCTGGCCTCGTATGGCTGAGGTGCTCTCCGGTCTTGCAGTTCCTCGCAATCCAGGTATGCCCTCCAGCATTGATCCCTGCAGATCCTGGCATGCGCTCCTCCTCCCTGCGGCACATGTTCGAATCCTGAAGGCAGGGGGCTGCTCAAGCATCTATCCACGCAGTCATTGAACTCCTCGTGACAGTCACGTTGTCTGTTCGCTACGAGCTCGATGTATCCGGTGAAGCCACTGCGCGGAGGCTGGGGGCGGGGCTGAGGGAGGTCGAAATCCTCGATGCGCTTCCATGAGTGGGTTGCCTGACCCTCGGGAGTTTCTTTGATGATGAGTGCGAAGCGACCGAGATCAGCAGGGCTCGGAGAAACCGCATGACTCGTGGAGCTACAAGAGGTGAGCAGCGCGGCAACGCTCAGGGCAATGAATTTTTTGAGCAACCTGGAAGCCTCGAAAACAGGGCTGAGGCATTTCATAGGCCATGAATTCATCAGTGTCGAGGGCGGATGAGCGTGTCAGGCATGTTGCTAGAGGAGGACGGGGTGCTGCCCTTGGATCAGATGCTGGCGCGCTACCATGGGCACGCCCGCCTGGCACGTCGAGGGGGACGCTCTTGCTCCGCGCGCCCGGGCTGCCGCTGGAGGCAAGCCCACCTGGTGCCCAGGCCATGGGAGTTGCTCATACCGGTGCTGTGCTCGCCCCCGGTGTTCCGTCCACCAGGCCCCGTTCCTCCGGGAGCGGGACGGGGTGAGGGGAGGTCGGACCCTGGGATGAACCCGTGCCTCCCGGCTTGCGAGCGGCGAGCCGCTGCACTATCGCTCCCCCATGGCCGACGCACTTCCCGAAGCATTCCTCCGCGCGGTGGCGGAGGGTTTCCCCGCGGACTTCCTCACCCTGGAGCCGAGCGAGCTCGAGGAGTACGGGCGCGACTGGACGCGCGTGTACTCGCCCGCGCCGAGCGCGGTGGCCTTCCCGCGCACCACGGACGAGGTGGCCCGACTGGTGAAGCTGTGCCACGCGCACCGGGTGTCGGTGGTGCCCTCCGGAGGCCGTACGGGCCTGGCGGCGGGGGCGGTGGCGGCGCGGGGCGAGCTGGTGCTCTCCCTCCAGCGGATGAACAAGCTGGGCCCGGTGGACCTGCTCGGCAACACGGTGCGCGTGCAGGCGGGCGCCGTCACCGAGGCCGTACACCATCACTGCGCCGAGCACGGCCTCACGTGGCCGGTGGACTTCGCCTCCAAGGGGAGCAGCCAGGTGGGCGGCAACATCGCCACCAACGCGGGCGGGGTGAAGGTCATCCGCTACGGCCTTACCCGCCAGTGGGTGCTGGGCCTGCAGGTGGTGACGGCCCAGGGGGAGGTGCTGGAGCTCAACGGCGCGCTGGAGAAGAACAACACCGGCGTGGACTTGCGCCAGCTCTTCATCGGCAGCGAGGGCACCTTGGGCATCATCACCGAGGCCACCCTCAAGCTGGCGCCGCTGCCCGGCAGGCAGGACGTGTTCCTCTTCGCGGTGCCGGACATGGCGGGGGTGCTGTCGCTCTTCCGCGAGGCCCGGCGCGCCCCGCTCATCCTCAGCGCCTACGAGTTCTTCACCGACAAGTGCCTGGAGCGCGTGCGGCGCCACCGCAAGCTGCGCTCGCCCTTCGACGCTCCCAGCAGCCACTACGTGCTCATGGAGGCCGAGTCCAAGGAGGCCTCCGAGGTGGAGGCCTGGCTGGGTTCGCTCTTCGAACGGGGGCTGGTGACGGACGGCACCCTGGCGCAGAGCCCCTCGCAGGCCAGCGAGCTGTGGGCCCTGCGTGAGAGCATCAGCGAGAGCCTCTCGGCCACCGGCCTGCCGCACAAGAATGATGTGTCCCTGCCCGTCGCCGCCCTGGAGTCCTTCTGCTCCGAGCTGGAGGCGGTGTTCGGCGCGCGCTACCCCGGCTGGGAGATCAACCTCTTCGGCCACATCGGCGACGGCAACCTCCACATCAACGTGATGAAGCCCGAGGACATGGAGAAGGCCGAGTTCCTCGCGCACACCAAGGCGGCGGACCACGCCATGTTCGAGCTGGTGAGCAAGCATCGCGGCAGCATCTCCGCCGAGCATGGCATCGGCCTGCTCAAGAAGGACTATCTGTCCTACTCGCGCTCACTGGCAGAGCTGGAGCTGTTGCGTACCCTCAAGCGCGCGATGGATCCCCTCAACATCCTCAATCCGGGCAAGGTGCTCGACGTGTGACGGCGGGCTCCCGCCCCCCGCCGTGCTGGAAACCCGGGGGGCGCCTGCTGTATGGGGCGCTCCGTGGATGTGAAGCTTCGAGAGGTGGTGGAGGCGCTGGTCCAGGACGGCCGGGTGGCGTGGAGCACGGTGAAGCCGGCTCCCGGGGTCGAGCCTGGAGGGCGGGAGCTGTTCATCAGCGTGGGTTCGCGAGGAGAGTCCCAGCCTCCCCACCCGCGCATGCTGGCGTGGAAGCTGCCGCAGTGGTCGGGGCGCTCGGTGCGCTCCAGCGCCGGCGTGGTGCTGCTGTCCGCGGACGGGCTCGACGCCTTCGCCCGGGAGCTGAAGGAGGCGTCCGGGGGAGCGCTCTGGCCGCTCACCCTGCGCATCCACGGACTGACGCTGGACGTCGTCTCCGCCGCGGTGCTGGCGGTATATCGGCTGCTGCACGGCGACTGGCCGGAGGGGGCCGAGGCGCTTGTCGAGTACGTGGGGGAATGGGAGCAGGGCCACACCGAGTCGGCGGGCGAGTACGAGCGCACTCTGGGGCCGGTGTTCTACGCGGCGTTGGATCTCTGGCCCGGGACGGACGGTCGCCCCGCGCGCGAGGTGCTGGAGCTGATGGCCTCCGTGCTGCGGGAGGTCCGCCGCCCCGCGGAGCTGGCGAAGCTGCCCGAGGTACTTATCCCCCCAGCCATCTCCCGGCGTCTCAAGGCGGATGAGCGCCTGTACCAGGCCGAGCTGTCTCGAGCCCAGCGGGTGCAGCTCGACATTCCGCTCGGCGAGGAGCCGGACGCGCCTGTGCGAAGGGTGGACGCGCTCTTCCTCTCCTCCTTCCAGGACGTCACCGTGCTGCGGCTGCTCGCGCGCAGCGACACCCGGAACACCCACTACGGCCAGGGCTTCGACTTCATGGCCCTCCATGGCCCGAGGGAGGAGAAGTCCAGGGCCTTCCACGCCTTCTCGCTCACCCCCGAGCGTGCCGGCTCGCTGGTGGGGTTGGCGCCCTGGCTGGACGAACTCGAGGGCGAGCTGCTCCCGGATGGGACTCCCCGGGCGAGGGGGACGCCGCGCTTCGAGCGTCAGCCCAGCGACTACGCGGACCCCTGGTACTCGGACGGATACGCCAGCCCCACGGGTCGCTCGACGATGGTGGCGGCGCCCTTCTCCGGCACGCGCATGTCGCGGCGGGAGCTGTGGGAGGCCCTCTGGAGCCGCTACAACGTGGGCCGGCACGTGCTGGTGCTCGGCGCGCTGACGGTGTTCGCGCGGCCCTTCCTGTGGAAGGGGCAGCGGCCGGACGAGGAGCTGCAGGGGTGGGGCTTCCGCCGGTTGAACCTCTCGGACCTGGGTGGCTCCTTCCACCCCGCGGTGGCCCAGTCCTTCCTGGGGGAGTCGCACGCGCAGGACGTGACGCACTACGAGCGGCCCGCCGAGGGCCACACGGTGCGTGTCTCCGTCTACCCCAACCAGCTCGTCGTCGTCTGGGTGGAGCGGGGCCGGACGGAGGAGCTTTCGCTCTACGCGCTCGCGCAGGAGCAGGCGGAGGTGGTGGAGGGCCGGGTGCTGTGGGAGCTGGGGCCCCTGAAGGAGTTGGCGCCGAGTCTGGCGCCGATGGGGCCGGAGCGGTGGCTCGTCTTCGGGGCGTACCGGATTTCGCGGAGCCGCTCGTCGATGCTGGACGACTCACGTTCCATGCGCGGGCTGTTCCACGCGCTGGCCTCGGGGATGGCGCCCACGCTGGAGAGGCTGCCCTCGGAGGCGGCGGCGGAGGGCCGACGGGTGCTGAGGGACTCGGCGGGGGAGACCGGGCACTGGTTGACGCCCACGGGCGGTGCCCGGCTCGAGCTGCTCATCGAGGCGGAGGAGGTGCCTCCGCTCGTGTGCGACCGGGACTTCCTCCTCTTCCTGCTCACCACGGGCCAGCGCTACTCGGCCTTCGAGACGAGCCGGCGCATGGCCGAGGTGGAGCAGCGCTACCGCACCTCTCGCTGGCAGAGTCTGCGGCCGGCTCGGAGCGTCCGCGCGGACGTGATGCTGTTCACCAACACCCTCTGGTACACGCGGGTAGGGGAGGATCCGGATCTCAACGCCCGCTACCTCGCCTGGCACTCGCTGCATGGGTTGCAGGAGACAGTGGCGGCGATGAAGGACCAGGCCTCGGAGCTGGACCAGTACAAGAGGGACCAGTTCGACCGGATGGTGGGGCTGCTGGTGTTCGTCTTCCTGCCGGTGAGCCTCGCGTGCGGCTTCTTCTCCGGCGCCCA
>QKJM01000520.1 GCA_003249315.1 Archangium sp. | reverse complement strand
AGCCGCCACCGGCCGTCCCGAGCGCAAGGCGTGGGCTCCTCGTGAGGAGCGTGGTGCCCGCCCCGCGCCGAGAGGCGAGGGGGGGATGCGGCCCGTGCGCAAGACGTGGAGCGAGCCCGGCGAGGGGGCTCCGCGTCGCCGGAGCCCCGTGAGTGCCGAGGGCAGGCCGGAGCGGAAGACCTGGACGCCCAGCTCCGAGGGAATGGGTCGCCCGACGCGCCGCCCCTCCCGCCCGACGAGCGGCAGGCCCACGGGTGGAAGGCCCCCTCCCAGGGGTCCTCGCAAGGGCCGCTGAGTCCGGACAGTGGGCGGGGGCGCGCCCCGCTGATATAAACGCCGCGTCTCACTCCCTCCCCGGAGAACGATGCGAACCGGCGTGCGCCCCTTCCTCGTCGTCCTGGCCTTCCTCTCCACCGCCGGGTGCAACGGCAGTCGGGATCAGCTCCTCGCTGATCTCCAGAGCCCGCGCCCGGAGGTGCGCGCCCTCGCGGTGAAGAAGCTCGCCGAGGATGCTCGGCCAGAAGATCTGTCCCTCTTCACCCGCGCGGCCAAGGACATGAACGTCATCGTTCGCGCCGAGGCCGCTACCGCGCTCGGCAAGAGCCAGGATCCCCGAGTGGTGGATCTGCTCGGCGAATTGCTGGAGGACCCGGCGGAGGAGGTACAGGGCCAGGCGGCCATGGCCCTCTCGCAGGTGAAGAACGACAAGGCCAAGGCCTACCTCACCCTGCAGTACGGCCGGCGCGGTCGGCGCACGCGGCAGGTGATCGTCCAGGCGCTCGAGCAGGCCAACGTGCCGGGCGCCATGGCCGAGGTCGTCGCCGCCGAGGCCAAGGCCATCTGGGAGCGCAACCTGCTCACGCTGCAGGAGGGCTCGCCGCCCGAGCGCGTGGGCGCGGCCGAGGAGCTGGGCAAGAGCGGCAAGACCGAGGCCCTCAACCGGCTGCTTCCGCTGGTGCGCGACAGCCAGGTCATCCTCGCCGCCGCGGCGGTGCGGGGCCTGGGCGACTCGGGCGACAAGCGCATGATGGCCGCCATCCTCCCCCTGCTCGCCGAGAGCTTCCCCGAGCTGCGCGAGTCCGCCATCACCGCACTGATGCAGTTGGCGGATCCGCAAGCGGCTCCCCGACTCCAGGCAGTGGCGGTGGAGAAGAGCGCCGTGAGCCCCCTGGCCGTGGACGCACTGCTCGCCCTGCCGCCCCATCCCGAGACCGATGCCGCGCTCTGCGCCGTCGCGCTCGACGCCGCCACCGCCGAGGCCATCGACGCGGCGCGCGCCATGCGGGAGCGCGGGGGATGCCCGCTCGATCCCATTCTGGAGCGCCTGGCGCGCACCTCCACCGCCGCCAGCGGGCTGCAGGCGGTGATCGGCCTCGGCCCCCTGGCCCAGAGCGCGCTGCCCAAGGTGCTCCCCCTCGTGTCCAGCCCGGACATGACGCTGCGCATGCTCGCCGTGGAGGCGGCGGGGGCCATCGGAGACACCTCGGCGGCGCCGGTGCTGCAGAAGGCCTTCGACCAGGAGCACCAGTCCATCCAGGCGCTCCGCCAGGACTGGATCTCCACGCCGCTGCCCGAGCGCTACGGCGCGGGGTTCGATCCCTCCTCCTTGAAGGGGACGGAAGCGCGCGCGGGGGAGAAACACGCCACGCTGATGGCGCGGGTGAAGGCGCTCAACGCGGCCAAGGCGCGCGACCTGGGTCGCCCGGTGGTACAACCGCGCGTGCCCGCCGAGCTGTATGACGACGTGGAGCCCTCTCAACTGGAGCCGCTGGCCGGACTGCTGCGCGCGCTGGGCTCCGTCCAGGCGCCCGGGGCGCTCGAGCTCCTCAAGGGCTTCGCGGGGGACTCCAGCGCCACGCTGCGCACAGCCGCGCTGGTGGGCCTGACGCGACTGGGGCCCGAGGGCCTCGCTCTCGCCCGGGGAGGCATGTTCGAGTCCGAGCGGGAGCTGATCAAGGCCCTGGCCCTGGCCCTTTCGGAGCAGGGCGAGCCCGGTCAGCAGATCCTCGTGGAGCTGTTGCCGCAGATCAGCGGCGAGAAGCTGCTGCTGCTCGACGCGCTCCACCGCCATGGCGCCCCTGCTTCCGCGGTGGAGCCGCTGCGCCAGGTGGTGACCGAAGGCGGCCCCGAGTCCGTGCTGGCCGCCAGCATCCTGGGCCGGATGAAGGCGACGGCGGCGGTGCCCACGCTGGTGAAGGCGCTGGAGGATCCCAACAGCCTCGGCCGGCGGGAACTCCTCACCGCGCTCGGGGAGATCGGCGACAGCACGGCCGCGGAGGTGGTGGCGCGCGATCTGTACCATGATCTCCCGGAGATCCGCGCCGCGGCGGCGAGCGCGCTCGCGAGGATCGGCAACGACGCGCATGCGCATGAGCTGGATGCGCTCAAGAGCGACTACTACCGACGCGTCCGCGAGGCCGCCACGCTGGCGCTAGGGAAGAAGACCACGACCGCGGCGGAGGGGGCCCACTGACATGGAGGCACGGCAGCTCAGGGATAGAGCCCACGAAGCCCTCTCCAAGGGTCGTTTCGCCCGCGCTGCCGAGCTCTACGAAGAGTACGGCCGGGTGGAGCCGCGGGACTTCCAGGCGCGCGTGCGCCTGGGGGACGCGTGGGTGAAGGCGGGCAACAGCGCCCGCGCCATCTCCGCCTACCAGACCGCGGCCGAGGGCTTCGCCCGTGAGGGATTCCTCCCTCGCGCCATCGCCGCCAGCAAGCTCATCCTCGAGTTGGATCCCTCCCACCAGGGCGTCCAGCGGATGCTCGCGGACCTTTATGCGCGACGAGGAGTGGGCCCCGCCCGTGCATCGAAGGTGACGCCTCGGGAGGTGGAGCAAGCGCCCCAGGAGGTGGAGCAGACGCCCCAGGTGCAGGCGGCTCCCCGTCCGGAAGACGCAACGAGCATCGAGGTGGAGCTGGAACTGGGGTCCACCGAGGAAGGGGACGCGCCTGGCATCGAGGTGGAGCTGGATCTCAGCGACGCTGAGCAGGCGAGCCCCTCCGCGAAGCCCTCCCGCCCCGCCGTGGCGAAGGCCGCACCTCCGGGCCTGAAGCCCCGTCGCGCCTCCGACTCCCGGGCAACCATGCCTCGTCGGGACGTGGCGCCCACGCCCGTGGCGGCGGAGCCCTCCGCGCAAGCAGCCTCGCGCATCGAGCGCTTCACTCCGGCCGAGGGCGTCCCCTTCGACGCGCCCGTGCCTGGCGGCTCGTCCTTCACGGAGCTGGAGATCGAAGCGGACTCGCTGCTGCACGCGGTGGAACTGGCGGCGCAAGCGAGCCTGGAACGGAGTCCGGACGCCGGGCCGACGAACGACGAGGCGCCGGAGTTCGCGCCCAACGAGGAAGAAGCACCCGGGACGTCTCTGCCAGACGCGCTGCCGAAGAGCCCGCTCTTCTCGGATCTGCCACCGGACGCCTTCATCGCGCTGTTCGAGCGCTGCCCGCTACGCCGCTTCCCCGAGGGGGCGCGCATCATCGAGCAGGGAAGCAGGGGCAACGCCTTCTACGTCATCTGCGAGGGCCGGGTGCGCGTCGTCCGCCAGTCCGGAGCCGCGGAGCGGGCGCTGGCGGTGCTGGAGGAGGGTGCCTTCTTCGGCGAGATGGCACTGCTGTCCGGAGCACCCCGATCGGCGTCGGTGGTGAGCATCGCGGAGGAGACGCAGGTGCTGGAGATCTCCGCGCCGGTGCTGGCGGAGCTGTCGCGTCGCCACCCTCAGGTGGCGCGGGCGCTGAAGAAGTTCGTCCGGCAGCGACTGCTGGGGGAGCTGATGAACACGTCGGCGCTCTTCAAGCCATTCGGCAGGAAGGATCGGCGCGAGCTGGTGGAGCGCTTCCGGGCGAGGGACGTGCGCCGTGGCGAGGTGCTCATTCGCGAAGGGCAGCAGGTGGACGGCCTCTACGTGGTGCTGTCGGGAGAGGTGGAGGTGCGCAAGGCGGAGCGGCACCTGGCGCGCCTGCACGAGGGTGAGCTGTTCGGGGAGATGTCGCTGCTGCAGAAGGCGCCCGCGAGTGCCACGGTGGTGGCCACCCGACGCACCTCCCTGCTGCGGCTGCCCCGTGAGGACTTCGACACCCTGATCCTCACCCACCCGCAGATCCTCGCACTGGTCTCCGAGCTGACGGAGACGCGGCAGCGGCAGACGGACGCCCTGCTCGGAGAGGAAGCAGGGAGCGGAGCCGACGACACCGAGGATCTGATCCTGGTCTGAGCAACCAGACCTCCCTCTCCCGCCGGGAGAGGGTCGGGGTGAGGGTGCGGCGGCCCCCAGGTTGAATCCGTGTCAGCCAGGGAACACCGTGCATTGGGAGGAGAAGGAAAACTGCGCTATGTCACGGACATGGTGCGTCATTCATTTCTCGTCATCCTGACGTTGCTGGCAGCGGGATGTGGAACTCGGAATCTGGCTGGGTCGGATCTGAACCGGGTGGAGAGGCCGGCGTTCGTCTCACGGATCGAGGACGAGGCGGGACCGAGGAGCCTCGTGTTCCGAGAGGACGGGGCGTACAGGCAGAAGCTGAAGAAGCTGGACGTGAAGGAAGCGGACCGGCGACTGCAGGCGAAGCTGGACAATGCAGTGACACGCTTCGAGATCTCCGAGCGGCTGCGAGTCCATACGCTGAGCCAGCTCCCGGAGGGGCGACCGTGGGTGAACACGGTGGACGCGTCGCGAGTGGCCTCGGTGCTGGAGAGCTACCTGGTGGAGGAGGTGCCCGCGAACGAGCCGGACTACGAGCTGCTGGCGCCGCTGGGGACGGACACGGTGGTGGAGTTCGTGGTCCAGGACTACGGAATGCGGAGCCGGGGAGGGCGCGCGGGCGTGTACATCCGGGGGTACGGGAGGATGTTCCGACTGGCGGACCGCACGGAGCTGTGGCGCCGGCCGTTCGAGGTGGATCGGGTGGACGAGAAGGCGCCGCATCTGGATCCCTTCAAGGTGGCGAAGGAGCCGGAGCTGTTCCGCCAGGAGATACGGTCGATGCTGGACGAGATCTCCGCGCGGTTCTCGACGGATCTGACCCCGAAGGACTGGAAGGGAGGCCAGACGCTGCCCGTGGGCATCGAGGAGACGGAGTCCGACAGCATGCACCGTACAGGCCGCGAGGCACCCCGCCCGCCGCCGGATGAGGACGATCTGCCGCCCGGAGAGCTGCCTGATCCGGATCCGGAGTAGCGCCACCAAGGCGAACAGACAGCACCCGCGAGCCTTCTGCTACGCTGGACGCCACCGGGTCAGGGGAGGGGCATGGCAGGCGCCAACCAGCACGCTGGACCTTTGGAGCTCAGAGGAGATGAAGGAGAGGGAGGAGGGCAGATCCTCCGCTCGGCGCTTTCGCTGTCGCTCGTGACCGGGCGGCCCTTCCACCTCACGCGGCTCCGCGCGAATCGGCACCCCGCGGGCCTGCGTCCTCAGCACCTGGCCTGCGTGCGAGGCGCGGAGCTGATCAGCGAGGGGCGCGGCCAGGGGGCGGAGGTGGGCTCCTCGGAGCTGCGCTTCGATCCAGGGCCGGTGCGCCCGGGAGACTACGTGCTGGAGGTGGGCACCGCGGGCAGCACGCCGCTGTTGTTCCAGTGTCTCTTCTATCCGCTCGCGCTGGCGGGAGGCGGCTCGCTCACGCTGAGGGGCGGGACGCACCTGCCGCACAGCCCGAGCTACCACTACCTCGCGGGGGTGTGGCTGCCGATGGCGCAGGCGTACGGGCTGAGGGCCTCGCTGCGGCTGGTGCATGCGGGCTTCCATCCGGAGGGGGCAGGGGAGTTCCACGCGGAGGTCGGCCCGGTGCTCGAGCCTCCGAGGCTCGTGGATCTTCCGGCGCGAGGGACGCTGCGGGACATCTCGGTGAGTTCGTTCGTGGGCGGACTGCCCTTCACCATCGCGGAGCGTCAGTCGAAGGCGGCGATGGCGGCGCTGCGCGAGCAGGGTATCTACAGCCACGCGGAGAACCGACCGTTGCCAGGGATGCGCTCGGTGGGGACGGTGACGTTCATCCTGGCGCAGTTCGAGAACACCATCGCCGGCTTCACGGCGTTGGGGGAGCGGGGGAGGCCGGCGGAGGAGGTGGGGCGCGAGGCGGCCGAGGAGGTGGCGCGCTTCATGGAGAGCGGGGGCGCGCTGGACGAGCACCTGGGAGATCAGATCCTCCTGCCCGCGGCGCTGCTGGCGGCAGGGAAGCTGGGACCTGCGTCACCGGGGACGACGCGCTACACCACGGCGCGAGTGACGGAGCACCTGCGGACGCACGCCCGGGTGATCGAGCGCTTCCTGCCGGTGCGGGTGACGGTGGAGCCGGGCGGCGCCGTGGAAGTGACGCCGTCACGGTGAGCCTGCGCGGGAAGGCCCCAGGGTCCGGAGAGGAACCTGGGGCCAGGGAGACACTTCCGCGTCTGGACTACCAGGCCACGACGGTGGGCGGCTGGTAGCTCTCGAGGAAGTGCCCGAAGATCGCGGCGTAGTTGGAGCCCGAGCCGCTCTCGGCCGGCCACGTCGCGATGGGGCCGGTCTTGATCCCCTTGACGATCAGCTCATGGCCCAAGAAGTACGCCCGGCTGGCGAAAACGTTCCCGCTCGTGGAACCGAGCAGGTTGTTGAAGAGTCGCTCGTTCTCCAGCGTCTCAGGGGAGATCTCATAGAGCTGGACGTAGATCGGGCTATCGACGAAGAGGGGCATGGTCTTCACCGTATGGGCAATGGCGATAGCGCTATTGCCCTTCTTCGCCACCAGGACCGGGCTGGTAATATACGAGTTGCCCAGGTAGGTGATCTTCCCCTCGCAACCATTCACCGGGAGCCGCTCGATATTCAGCAGGCGGGGACTGAACCGGTCCTTGATGGACCTCGCGGAGACGAAGTACCAGCAATTATTCACCTGGAACGGGGGAATGAAGTCCCCCTCGATGGGCGGATAATACGT
>QKJM01000614.1 GCA_003249315.1 Archangium sp. | reverse complement strand
GGAGGCCGGGGCCGGCGCCTCGAGTTCCTGAGTGCGCGCCTCGCTGCTACCTGCTCTCGCCATGGTCTCCCCCGGGGCCCCACCAGCCGCTTCCTCTTCATGTCACCATGAAAGGTCGTCCCGCGAGAATCCAGCGCGCGCCAGACTGTGGACGCTCAACACTTGCGCCGGGCGGCCAGGAGGGCCGTCCGGGGGCCGCCAGGCAGGACTCAGCGCTCGTCCAGCAGCACCGGGGAGAAGCCCGCCGCGTCACACGAGGCCAGCACGTAACGCACCCCGGCACGCTCGCCGGTGAAGCCCGCCGGAATCCCCCCTGCGTGCAGGTGTCCGTACACGCACACCTTCGGTCGGAAGGCCTCGATGGGCTCGCTGAAGACGGTGGGCTTCTCGTTGGCGTACACCGGAGGGAAGTGGACCGCCACCACCCGCGTGAGGGGCTCCGGGCTCTCGTGCTCCTTCTTCTCCGCGTCCGCCAGCGAGGCCGCCAGCCGCTTCGTCTCGTGCTCGATGTAGTTCTGATCCGCCTGCTCGTCGCCCATCTCGCCCCCCGGCATGGGCGGGGCCTCGGGGGCCGTCCACAGCCGCGAGCCGGCGATGACCCACGGCCCCATCACCACCGCGCTGTTGAAGAGGAAGCCCTCCAGGGTGGGATAGGGGGCCAGCAGCTTGCGCAGCTTGGTGGCCGAGCTCCCCCACCAGTAGTCGTGGTTTCCCCGCACCAGCACCTTGCGGCCCGGCCGCTCGTCCAGCCACTTCAGGTCCTCCAGCACCTCGGTCGGCCGGGTGGCCCAGGAGATGTCCCCCACCACCAGCACCACGTCCTTCGGGCGCACCTTCTCGTCCCAGGCGCGCTGCAGCGGCAACGGGTGCTCCGCCCACCCGAAGCGGTGCATGTCCTTGTTGCGAGTGGAGGGCAGGTGGGTGTCCCCGATGGCGAACAGACGCATTCCCCTCTCCTACCCCAGCCCCCGCCCCCGCGCACCCCCGTCGGATTCCGCGCCCACCTCGTTTTGAGGTGATTTGCGGGGAAAGGGGACTTCCCTTGAGGAACGGGACAAGGCATTCTCAAGCGCGCGGCCCCCCCGAGAGAAGGGGGAGGCGCCGTCTTCATCACCCCTGACCCCCCCCCGAGGAGTGTGTATGTACCCGTTCCGTAAGCCGCTGGCGGCCGCTGCCGCCGCGCTCGCCCTGGCTGCCTGTGGCCCCCAGGAGGCCGAGAGCCCCGTCATCCCCTCCATCGAGGATTCTCGGACGCCCGTGCAGCGTGAGGCCGAGCGCACGCCGTACCAGCTCGACGCGCTCTTTGCCCAGGCGGCGAGCGAGTTCGACGTACCGGCGGATCTGCTCAAGGCCTACGCCTACACGCAGACGCGGTGGGAGATGGTGAAGGGAGAGGTGGAGTTCGAGGGCATGCCGGCGGCGCACGGTCTGATGGCGCTGCGGGGCGAGGCCGTGGTGGAGGGTGCGCGGCTGGCGGGGGTGAGCGAGGAGGCGGTGCGCACGGAGCCGCTGGCCAACATCCGGGCGGGTGCGGCGCTGCTGTCGAAGCACGCGGACGCGCTGGGCGTGGACCGGGCGGACCTGGGCGCGTGGGCCCCGGCGGCGGTGGCGCTCAGTGGAATCGAGAACTCCGAGGCGCAGGCGCGGTTCGTCCACCAGGAGGTGTACGGTGCGCTGCGTCAGGGCGCGGTGGCGCAGACGCCCGAGGGCCACGTGGCCGTCTCGCTGATGCCCGCCGAGGTGCAGGCTCAGTACGCCATGCCCAGCGTACACGCCATGGCGGCGGGCCCGGACTACGCGGCCTCCATCTGGCGGCCCTCTCCCAACTACAACTCGCGGCCCACGGGCACGGCGGGTGACGTGCAGTTGATCGTCATCCACACCTGTGAGGGTGGCTACTCGGGTTGCTGGGGCTGGCTGACCAACTCGGCGGCGGGCGCCAGCGCGCACTACGTGGTGAACGAGAGTGGCTCGGAGATTTCGCAGCTCGTGCGCGAGTCCGACCGCGCCTGGCACGTGGCGGCCACCTACGACTGCAGCCTCAACGGCAGCACGCTGTGCGGCCTCAACGGCTACTCGACCAACCACTTCTCGGTGGGCATCGAGCACGGCGGCTACGCCAGCCAGAGCTCCTTCCCGGCGGGGCAGATTGACGCCTCGGCGAAGCTCTCCTGCGACATCTCCAAGGACCAGGCGGTGGTGCGCGACAGCTACCACATCGTGGCGCACGGCCGGCTGCAGCCCTACAACCGCACGGACCCCGGCCCCAACTGGCCGTGGAGCTCCTACCTGAGCAAGGTGAACAGCTACTGCGGCACCACCAGCTCGGAGATCATCGTCGACAGCAACAACAGCAACAACGACACCTCCAAGGGCTACATCGAGGTGTCGGCGAACTGGGTGAGCTCGGCGTCCACGGCGGGCTACTACGGCACGGGCTACTGGTACGCCAACACGCAGGCGGTGTCGGATCCGGCGACGTTCTGGTTCTACCTGCCCTCGGCGGCGACGAAGACGGTGGACGCGTGGTGGACGGCGGGCACCAACCGCTCCCCGGCGGCGCCCTTCATCATGACGACCTCCTCGGGCTCCAGCACGGTGTACGCCAACCAGCAGGCCAACGGCGGCAAGTGGAACACGCTGGGCACGTACAGCTTCTCGGCGGGGTGGAACAAGGTTCAGCTCAGCCGCTGGGCCTCGTCGGGCTACGTGGTCATCGCGGACGCCGTGCGCATCCGCTAGCCTCGTGAAATGTCTCGGGGTGACGTGAAGCAGCGAGGGCGGGGCTGGGCACGGCGGCTGGCCGTGCTGGCCCTGGCCGGGGTCGGATGCAAGGCGGGCGTGTGTGGGCGGAGTGCGGCCGGCCCCGGGCCCCTGACCGCGGAGGAGCGGCGGGGGATGCCGGGAGTGATTGCCTTCGTGTCCGAGCGGGCGCCGCAGAAGGATGTGTGGCTGGTGCGGCCGACGGGCGAGGAGGAGCAGCTCACGCGAGGCCCCGAGGAGGAGTTCCCCGCCGCGCCATCTCCGGATGGTGCGGCGGTGCTGGTGGTGGCGGCGGGGGAGGTAGGCGGGCTGCACGTGGAGCAGCTGCGCCTGGTGCCGCTGGGAGGCGGCGAGACGGTGGAGTTGACGCCGCCGCGGGCGCGGGCTCGCAATCCGAGCTGGGCGCCGGACGGGAGCTGGTTCGCGGCGGAGTCTGACGCGCAGGGCTTCAGCGACGTGGTGCGGCAGGAGCCGCGAGCGGGCGCGGAGCCGGTGCGGTTGGCGACGGCGCGCGAGGGCAACTTCGAGCCGAGCGTGTCACCGGACGGGACGCAGGTGGCGTTCGTGTCGAGCCGGGAGGGAAACCCGGAAGTCTACGTCATGCGGGCGGACGGGACGGAGGTGCGGCGGCTGACGGCCTTCCACCGGGAGGACACGGCGCCGCTGTGGAGCCCGGATGGGAAGTGGATTTCGTTCCAGAGCGACCGGGAGGGCGGGAGGCGGCGGCTGTTCGTGGTGCGACCGGATGGGACGGGCACGCGGGCGGTGTCGGGGAAGGCGGCGACGGGGGAGGAGCGGGAGCCGGCGTGGAGCCCGGACGGGAAGAAGCTGGCCTTCGTGGGGCGGCTGGAGGACGGGACGACGCGCATCTGGGTGGCGCCGGTGGAGGGCGGGGAGCCGGTGGCGCTGACGGACGGGAAGAGCCTGGATGACCAGCCGGCGTGGAGCCCGGATGGCAGACACCTGGTCTTCGTGTCGAACCGGACGGGGGACGTGGAGCTGCACCTGATGAGGGCGGACGGGAGCGGGCAGACACAGCTCACGAAGTCGAAGGGAGCGGACTGGCTGCCACGCTGGTTCAATCTCTCGTCAAGAACCCCTCTCCCTCCGGGAGAGGGACGGGGTGAGGGTATCTGAAGCAAGCGGGTTGGAGTCGCGGCGACCCCCTCCCCCGGAGGGGAGAGGGCAGGAGTGAGGGATTGCCTCAGAAGTAGTCGTACGCGAAGTAAGAGATGTTATTGGTGCCGGGTGTCCTGCCAACCGTGCCCATGAGCAGAGAGCTCAGCGGCAGGTACTGGTCTCGGATGAAGCTGATCTGCGCCACCTGCATCAGGTTGTAGCTCTGGGTGGAGTCCACGAAGAGCTCCCCCTTGAGCGTCACCCAGCCGTTGCCCTGGCCGGTGAGGGTGACGCGGACCCAGTAGGTCCGGCCCTTGATGAGGGAAAAGCTCCCTTTGGGGGTGATGTAGCTCGCCGGCGGGTTGGACAGGGCCTGCGAGAGCGAGATGAGGGGAATGCTGCAATTGTTGGTGGTGGAAATGGTACCGCACCCGAGAGCGGAGTTCGCGGTCCAGACGGCGCCGTTGTCCGGCAGGGAGTCGCTCGGATGGGACCACAGCTCGAGCGACAGTCCGTCATTCCTCACGAACGCCCCGGCCCCGTACTGGAAGAGCGTCTGACGCCGACTCTGGTAGGGCGAGTTGTATTTGCCGCTCTGTGAACCCTGGGTATAGGCGACGAGCGCATGCTCCGTCCCGGTGATGAGCGTGCCCTCGACGCCATCCCAGACGAAGCTAGACCGGATGCGAAGGGTGCCCCCAGCGGTACCGAGGGTCGACTTCATCTTTTCGAACCCCGATGGGTAGTACCAGTCGAAATTGCTCCAGCCATTCGTGTAGAGGAAGTCTTTGTTGTAGGCCGCCGAGGCCGGGGCGCCGATCAGCAGACCGACCAGGACGAGCAGTGCCTGGAGCAACCCTCGAGAGGCCTTGGGGGGATGGGAACCGGAGACGTTCATTGTGACTCCTTCTCGGGGCTGTCGAGCCCCAGTTCGTGGATTCCATTCCCTTAGCAAGACGTGTAATACGAGTATATCGTAATAATACTGCTAGTTTAATTAAGAGCGAATGTCAGTGAATTCTTGTTTTCTGAAAAATGGAGGCATGGTGTTCGGCGAGCTGTGGAGCATGTAGAATGCGTGGTTTCCACCCATCACCGAGAGGTGTTCACCTCATGTCCAAGCTGCTCACCGTCGTAGTCATCATCACCACCGCCGCCGTCGGGCTGGTTCCATTTGTCGCAATGGCCATCGGCAGGAAGGACGGGCCGTGTACCGTCACCGTGTCGTGTGTCACGGGAGGCTCCGTCTCGTGCGCGGGTGACTCCGTGTGCTACTACAAGGTCGACTCGCTCTCGAGCCGCGGTTTCGTTCAGTGCGACTCGGCGCCCGCGATCTACTGCGCCTATCCCCCCATCGATTAGAGAAGACGCCGGCCCCAGGTCGAGGTGACCTCCGAACGAAGTGTTTGACACTGCTCAGGCCCCCGGTGCCCCTGCCCCGTGTCTCAGGGCAGGTTGCCCAGGTTCTCTCCGAAGAGGGCAGTGAGGAGCGTGGGCCGATCCGACTCCAGGTTGAGGTGGCCGATGCGGAGATTCGGCAGGGTCACCTCGGCCAGCTCCAGGGGAAAGGGGCGGTAGTCGAAGGCCCGCTCGAGGTGTCGAGCCAGCCGGTCCGCGCAGTCCTTCCCTTCTCCTGTGGGCGCAAGGGTGAGCCGCGGAGGGGTGAAGCTCTTGTCGGGCCGCACCGTCTGGGTCGTGACGTAGACGAGGTAGAGGGGCGCGAGGAGGCTCACGGCGCCCGCGATCCGGGTGACGAGGCGCCCACCGTCAGGCAGGGGCTCTTCCAGGTACACGCAGCAGCGGCGGCAGGCGGACATCCAGGGCTGGGTGACGTCCCATACCTCGTGGCAGGGGAACGAGCGCTCCAACTCCTCCAGGAAGGCGTCCCACCTCGGCCACTCCAGGAACTCTTCCCAGGCAGCGCGCCACCGCTGGTGCTCGGGCGTTCGCTGGTAGGCGAGGAGTGGCTCGTCGTAGTTGTCCTCTTCCGGTGGGAAGCCCTTCGGGTAGTAGCGGTGGGCGAGCCGGATGAGGTCTGCCTGGGTGAGCTCATTCATCAGTCACAATGGTAGGGCACATCGAAGTGGACGATCCTCACACCCCTGGTTTCGCACATTCCCACCCGTGCCCCCTTGATTTCTTCATCGAGCATCAACTCGTAGAGCCTCTTGAAGTTGATGCAGTGGATGGCGTGCATCGTCCCCGGATGGGCTTCTGACAGAATCTTGTAGATGGCTCGATTGGCCATGTCCGCAGCCACTTCCTGGGCCGTCTCCAAGGAAATTTCTCCTTGGAGACGGTTTCTTTGTGGCAGGCCAACCTCGAATTTACAGATGGATCTGGCCCCTGAATCGCCCTGGTTTATTTGAGCGTGAATGCAGACCGCCCACCATCCGCTGGGTTCCTTCTTGGGCCCGGACCTCTTTACGATCTGCTCGAATTGGAAGTGCTTGGGGGTGATGCATCCCGTTGACGATGTTGCGACCGTTGGAGCATCCGGTCCACAGCAGGAGTGCTCCGACGAGGACGACTATTGGGTACCGAGAGCGGGGCCGAGCATGCATGGGAGAGCCTCCGACGGGATGCATGACGATTCTGGTGAGGAGAACGCTCTCTGAAGCTCAGTGCCGGGGAGCGCCGCCTTCGGGCGGGGGCCTGGCGGGGGTGAGGCGGAAGGGGGCGAGGATGATGGGGCGGATGCCGAGCTGCGCGCACGCCTGCTGCACATAGGCCCGGAAGTAGGGCCAGAGGTGGATCATCCCATTCGTCCGTGCGAAGGCCTCCAGCACCTCCAGGGGAGGCGGGGCTCCCGGCGCGCGGTACACCGCCCCGGTGCGGTAGAGCAGCTCGGCGAAGTCCGGAGCCCCCTCCAGGTTGGGGCGCGCCCGGAGGGTGAATCGCGCCTCCACCACGAAGCCCCCGGGCGCCAGCACCGTCTGCATGTCCGAGTCCACCGCCAGCGCCACCGGCTGCCTCTCGTCGGGCTGCTCGAGCAACCGGGCCGCGAACTCCACCGTGCGGGTGTTCACCAACTCCACCCCCTGCGAGAGGGCGAGCAGCGCTCGCTTCAGC
>QKJM01000928.1 GCA_003249315.1 Archangium sp. | reverse complement strand
GCTCCAGGCGCACTGGTGGACGCCTTCACCCGCCGTCGGGGCTCAGGGCTTCCCGTTGGCGGCGTACTTCGCCACCAGCTTCCCATGCACGTTGTCCGGCACCAGCCCCGACACGTCGCCGCCCAGCGAGGCCACCTCCCGCACCAACTGGGAGGAGAGATAGAAGTAGTCCTCGCCCGTCATCATGAAGACGGTCTCGATTCCCGGGGCCAGCTTGCGGTTCATGTTCGCGAGCTGGAACTCGTATTCGAAGTCCGACACCGCTCGCAGGCCGCGCAGCAGGACGTTCACCCCGCGCCGCTTCGCGTACTCCACCAGCAGGCCCTGGAAGGCGTCCACCTCCACCCGGGGATCCTGACACGCGTCCTGGATGAGGGACCGGCGCTCGTCCACCGTGAACAGGGGCACCTTCTTCGGGTTCACCGCCACCGCGACGATCAGACGATCGAAGATCTGCAGGGCGCGCTGGATGATGCTGAGGTGACCGTTGGTGAGGGGATCGAAGGAGCCCGGATAGATGGCGATGCGCATGGTCTCTCCCAGTGTCGACCTGGCCCCGAACCGCGTCAAGGAATGCGGAAGAGGGTCACGAGTGTGTCTCCGAACCGGCGCTGATCCACCTGCGAGAAGCCCGCATGGGATTGGGGAGCCGCCTCGCGCCGATCATGCTCGACGACCACCGTGCCCCCCGACGCCAGCAACCCATGGCGCGCCACCCCCTCCAGCACCTCCTCCACCACCCGGGCCGCGTAGGGCGGATCCGCGAAGACGAGCCCGAACCGCTCCCCGCGCCGGCCGAGCGCCTCCATCGCCCGCCCCACCGGCTGCCCGAGGATCTCCACCTGCCCGGAGAAGCCCAGCGCCTCCACGTTCTTGCGGCAGAGCGACAGGGCCTCCCGATCCTGATCCACCAGCACCGCCCGGGCCGCCCCGCGGGACACCGACTCCAGGCCAAGAGCCCCTGTCCCCGCGTACAGGTCCAGAACGGACTCACCCTCCAACCACTGCCCCAGCACGTTGAAGAGCGTCTCCCGGACGCGGTCCGCCGTGGGGCGGATGTGCTTCGACGTCGACTTGGGGCCCGCCAGTGCCCGCCCTCTCGCCGTCCCTGCCACGATTCGCATCAGTCGCCCCGGTTCTCCGCCAGGAAGAGCATGGACTTCCACCCCGTCCGCGAGGCCCCCAGCGCCGCCAGCACCTCCGAGGCCTCGGCGAACGTCAGCGCCTCCAGCCGCGTCTGCTCCGACTCGGACACGGGCTCGAGCTGCCCGCTCAGCACCCCCAGCAGCTCCCCGGGGGACAGACCGGCCTTCCCCGCCTTCTCGGCGAGGCTCATGCGCACCGTCTCCGGGTACGCGGCCAGCGCGAGCTGCTCGAAGGGCGCCGCGCACTCCACCTTGCGAACCCCTGCCGCCACGTAGGTCGGCAGCGCCCGCACCGAGCGCTGCCCTGCCTCTCCCACCGCCACCGCCACCCCGTGCTGCCCCGCCAGGTCCACCAGGCCGCGGAGGAATTCCACCTCGGGCTCCTCCTCTCTAAGGAGGGTGGCCGACACACGTAGGAAGCGCACCGGCACGCCCTCCTGCCCCAACCCGGTCAGCAGCGCCTGCGCTCCCTCCAGCTCGGAGCCCTCCTCCCCCGCTGGCAACGACACCTCCAGCGACAACTCCCGCTCCAGCACCGGTGCCGCCAGCTCCATCACCGCGCCCACCGCCTCCTCCGCTGACAGCCGTCCCACATCCAGCGACACCAGCGAGAAGCCCGCCTCCACCAGGCGGAAGATGCCATCGCGCAGCCCGCCCGACTCCTCTCCCTCCGGCCGCGGCACCCGCACCGGCCCGGCCTGAAGGAAGAGCGGGCGCGCATGTTCATCCGCCTCCGCCAGCTCTCGCACGGCCGACACGAAGCGATCCGCCGCGCCGCGATCCGACAGGGGATGCGGGCACACCAGCCCCAGCACCGCGTCCTCCCCTCGCGCCGCCGCCAACAACCCCGGCAGCATCGGCCTTACCGGCACCGGAAGGCAGGGAAGCGCCGCAGGCATCCCCTCCAGCGCGCGCAGCAGCTCACGGGGATTGAGCACCGGCACTCTCGAGCCGGCGCCCAGCCGCGCCACCACGCTCGTCGGCCGCAACGTCAGCACCTTGTCGAGCACACTCATCGGACCGCGAAGATTCATCCGAGGAGCCTCCTACCGCAAGGTGCATGTAGGCGAGTGTCCGCATGGACACCATGGGCCTCCACGGCACCGGAAATAACCGGAAGCCCTGGAAGGAAGGAGGTATCGAGGGAGGCCCGCTCAGTCCTCACCGGAGGGCACGGTCAGCGAACCGCTCTCCACCACCTTCTGGGCCACGTTGGCGGGGCCATAGCTCGGGTATTTGTAGGAGACGCCCTCGCTGTCCTTGCCCAGGTGGAGCGTCAGGTCGGGCGACTCCACCAGATAGCCGAGGCGCAAACGCAGCTCGCGGACCTCCGAGAGGGGAAGCTCCTTCCCCTTCCCCGTGGCGTAGGGGAGCGATTCGCGCAGCGGCAGGGGGAGCACCACACGCTCCTCCATCGTCTCCCCACCTTGCAGCAGGGTGACGCCCGGGACCTCGGGCGCCTCCACGAGGATGTTCTCGGGCACCTTGTGGAGCATCCGAGACACCACCACCCGGCCATCCTCGATGGAGACGTAGGCCTTGTGCGGGGCGAGCCGGACATGGCCCGTGGGGGCGGTGTCGAAGAGACGATCGAAGAGCCAGACGGGCCGCTCTCCCCGGTTTTGAACCTCGTAGGTGAGCACCAGCCCATCCGGCGTGTGCTCCACCCCCCTCACCTGCAGCTCGACATTCGATTCGGCCACGCGCGAGTCCTCCTTCTTCCGGGGCCCAGCCTCCACTCGGGCACACCCGAGCAGCACGAGCAACACCAGGCCCGCCGTCCACTTCCAGTCTCTCACGGCTCAGTACCGGGGCCGAGTCGGCAGATTCAGTTCGTCACGCAACTGGTTCTCCGTGGGACGGTCCGGGGTATGCACGGGGGTGCTCGGATCGCCGTCATGATCGTACGGCAGGCCCACGGCCGCGTTCTCCAGGTTGCGAGTTCCACTCGTCTCTCCCGGTGCCAGCTTGCCATTCACCAGATCCCAGGCATGCACCAGCTCGTGCTCCAGGCCGACGACGGGCGGGCGCGTCATCCACTCCTCGCCGCCCAGCGAGATGCGGCTGGTGTTGTAGTTCACCTGCGAATCCGTGCCCTTGCCCGGCGTGCCATCCACCGACATGAAGCCGTCGCTGAAATTCGTGCCTCCCGCGCTGTTGCCGCCGCTCGTCTCCTGGATGGTGGTGGACCGGCCGCTCGCATCCAGGTCCCTCAGCAGCTCCTGCCCCACCGGGAGCGAGCGCAGCGCATCCAGGTCCGACTCCACCCGCGCGCTGAACTCGTCGCTGCCGGAGACGGACACCGAGCTGCCGATGCTGTCCGCATCCGTCATGTCCACCGTCTGCTGGGTGTCCGAGGACGACAGATCCCTCACCGTGTCGTCGGCCTCGGTGTAGAGCTTGTCGCTCCCGGCGCCGCCCCGGATGGTGTCGCTCCCCTGGCCACCGGCCACCGCGTCGTTGCCATCACCTCCGAGGAGGATGTCATCGCCACGCCCGCCGATGACCTGGTCGTCCCCCGCGCCGCCGCTCGCCACGTCATCGCCGCGTCCGCCGTCGATGTAGTCGCGGTCGTTGCCGCCATACATACGGTCCTCGCCGTCCAGGCCATACATCACGTCCCGGCCGTCGCCGCCGTACACCCGGTCGTTGCCAGCGCCACCCTCGAGGTAGTCGTCCCCGGCCTCTCCGCGCAGCGAGTTGTCGCCGCCCTTGCCGAGGATGACGTCATTCCCCTCGCCTCCGGAGAGCCGATCGTCTCCCGCGCCGCCCTCGATCCGATCGTCGCCGGCACCACCCTCGATGCGGACGGCCTGCGTGACGCTGGCGTCCGCGGTGATGGTGTCATGCCCATCACCGCCACGGATGACGGCATCGCGGGCCTGCTCGGCCGTGAGCGTCACCGAGTGGCCGTTGGAGCGGATCTCCAGCCCACCGTCAGCCGTCTGCGAGAGGGTGGCGTTGTCGTTGCCGCTGCCGAGCTCCACCACGGTGCGGCCGGAGGCATCGGTGGAGACCGTCGGCGCCGCGCCCTTCCCCAGGAGGGAGCCACCGCTGCCCTTGACGCCCTCGGAGCCATGATCATGCGAGTGGGAGCCGAACTCCGACAGCCGGGGGAGCTGCGTCGCCCCCCGGCGAGACGGAGCGGCGGGCTCGAAGCTGTCACGGTGCTGCTGTGTACGCACGCGCTGCGCCGCGTCACTCTTCCGGAGGCTGTCCGCCTTGGCAGGCTCGCTGGAGCGCGGCTTCGTCACCTCCGAGCGGAACGACTTGGGGCGGGATCCGGTCTTGGTGATGGACATGGCACTCTCCGAGCGAGGCGGTTTACCTCCTGATTCTCGGAAGCACCTGCCCGGGAGTTGCGTCCTCCATCGCGCTCGGGAGGAAATTCCTCAGTGGACCTCGCCCAGATGGGAGTAGCTCTCGCTCTCGATCTGGATGGTGGTGTGATCGATCCCGAACCGGTCGAACAGATCGTGCTTCACCGCGGAGAGGATCTCATCGTTGTTGCACACCATGGGATCCTCCACCACCAGATGGGCCGACAGCGCGTAGATCCCGCTGGAGATCGTCCACACGTGCAGATCATGCACGTCTCGCACGCCCTGCACCCGCTGCAGCATCTCCTTCACCACCGCCATGTCCACGTGCGCCGGCACGGCCTCCAGCAGCACGTCCACCGCGTCCCGCACCAGCTTCAGCGCCCCGAACACGATCACCACGGAGATGGCCACCGAGATGATCGGATCCACCAGGTACCACCCGGTGAGCGCCATCAGCCCCGCCCCCAGCAACACCCCCACGCTGGAGAGCGTATCCCCCAGGATGTGCAGGAACGCCCCCCTCACGTTCATCGAGTGCGTCTGGTGCAGGAAGCCCAGCGCCCCCAGGTTCGCCAGCAGGCCGATCGTCGCCACCACCGCCATGGGCCCGAGCCGTATTTCGGCCGGCTGCTGCATCCGCTCCCAGGCCTCCATGAGGATCACCACGGTGATCCCCAGCAGCAGCACCCCGTTGAGCAACGCGCTGAGGATCTCCATCCGGTAATAGCCGTAGGTCTTCTTCAGATCCGCCGGCTTGCCCGCGAACCACAGCGCCAGCAGGCTCAGCGCCAGCGCACTGATGTCCGTGAGCATGTGCCCCGCGTCCGACATCAGCGCCAGCGAGTTGGAGACGTAGCCTCCCACCGCCTCCGCCACCGCGATCGTCCCCGTCAGCAGCAGGGCGAAGAACAGCCGCTTGCTATCCTTCTCCCTCTCCTCCTTCTGAGAGCGCCGCACCACTCCCTTTCCGTGCCCATGCCCGTGCCCGTGCGCCGAGCAGCTCCCTCCCGCGGCGTGGAGGTGTGGAGTCTCTTCATCTTCATGCATGTGGGGAGAGGTAGTCACGGGCGAAGGAATAAGAAGAGGACGCTCCTCCCCGGAGGAGCGGCGAACGGCTAGAATCTATACCCCCCGCAGCCCAAGGTGTCCCCCCCTTTTGAACATCCCCAAGGCCCGGCAGATGGATCTCGAGAGGCACCAGAATCTGCACACCATCATCATGCTCCGGGAAGTCATCCGCAAGTGGTGGAGGGCGGAGCTGCACTTCGCGGATCGTAACGGGGTGGTCATGGACTGGCAGCGGGGAGAAATTCCGCCGACGCCCAATGAGTGCTGCCGCATCTCGCTGCAGACGCGGGAGGGAATGCGGAGGTGCAGCCAGTCGGTGCGCCAGCTCCACGAGCAGTTTCGCGCCAACCGGAGGCTGCGCCGGGCGCTGGTACACCCCTGTCACCTGCAGTTCAGCTTGGTGGGCGCCCCCATCTATATCCAGGACGAGTATGCGGGCTTCCTCTTCGTGGAGGGCTTCGTCCGCCAGCCGCCGGGAGAGCGTGAGCTGGAGGTGCTCAAGTCCCGCCTGCGCGAGCTCCAGCCCGGTGGCTCGGACGTGGAGCACGCGGCGGAGCGGCTGCCCGTGCTGGGCGACTCGGAGCTGGAGAAGCTGGCCGACCTGCTGGAGTACGGCGCGAGCGAGATCGCCGACTTCGAGACCGAGCGCGCCCGCAAGGCCGATCGCACCCTCCAGTCGCTCACCCAGGGTGGCGACGAGCGATACCGCTTCGAGAACATCATCGGCCGCTCGGCGCCCATGCAGGAGATCTTCAAGCTGCTGGAGAAGGTGTCCAACTCGGATGCCACGGTGCTCGTCAACGGCGAGTCGGGCACGGGCAAGGAGCTGGTGGCGCGCGCCATCCACTTCAACGGCCCGCGGCGGCAGGGCCCCTTCGTGGTGCAGAACTGCTCGGCCTTCAATGACAACCTGCTGGAGAGCGCCCTCTTCGGGCACCTGCGCGGAGCCTTCACCGGCGCGCTGCGCGACAAGAAGGGCCTCTTCGAGGTGGCCGATGGCGGCACCTTCTTCCTGGACGAGGTGGGCGACATGTCCCCCGCCCTCCAGGTGAAGCTG
Source organism: Archangium sp. (assembly GCA_003249315.1). Lineage (GTDB taxonomy): Bacteria > Myxococcota > Myxococcia > Myxococcales > Myxococcaceae > QKJM01. The sequence continues at coordinate 367 of QKJM01000928.1, read as the reverse complement.
CTGCGCGTGCTGCAGGAGGGCACCTTCATCCCCGTGGGCGGCACCCAGCCCCGCGAGGTGGACGTGCGCGTCATCGCCGCCACCCACAAGGACCTGGGCGAGATGGTCCGCCGCGCCGAGTTCCGCGAGGATCTCTACTACCGCATCAACGTCATCCGCGTGCAGATCCCGGCCCTGCGCGAGCGCCGGGATGATCTGCCCTTGCTGGTGGACTACTTCCTGCGCAAGCACCACCGCGAGGGCCACCGCTCCCGAGGCCTCTCCCCCGAGGCCATGGAGCTGCTCGGCAACTACGCCTGGCCCGGCAACGTGCGCGAGCTGGAGAACGAGATCGAGCGACTGCTGGTGCTCGGCGGAGACCTCGAGT
>QKJM01000901.1 GCA_003249315.1 Archangium sp. | reverse complement strand
TCGAGCGCAGCGGGGAGGTCCGCACCGAAGAAGAAGAGGTGCCGAAGGCGGCCTGAGGAGAGAGAGAGAGACGCACATGGCAGCACCGATTCTCGAAGTGAATGCGGACCACCCGCAGCCTCGGCACGTGCAGCGGGCGGTGGAGATCCTGGAGCGGGGCGGGGTGATCGCCTACCCGACGGACACCTACTATGGCCTGGGGTGTGACCTGGGCTCGAAGAAGGCGATCGAGCGGCTGTACCAGCTCAAGGCGCGGGACAGGAAGAAGCCCCTGTCCTTCCTGTGCCCGGATCTCTCGGACGTGGCGAAGTACGCGCACGTGAGCAACTTCGCCTACCGGACGATGAAGAGCCTGACGCCCGGGGCCTTCACCTTCATCCTGAAGGCCACGCGGCTGGTGCCCGAGACGATGATGACGAAGCAGAAGCAGGTGGGCATCCGCGTGCCGGACTCGGAGCTGGCACGCGCGCTGGCCTCCGCGCTCGGCCGCCCCATCGTCACCACCTCGGCCACCGACGACGAGGGCGAGCCGCTGATCGACGCCAAGGACATCAAGGAGTCCCTGGGACACGGGCTGGATCTCATCCTCGATGGCGGGGTGAAGCTGATGGAGCCCTCGACGGTGGTGTCGCTGGAGCACGACACCCTGGAGGTGCTGCGGGAGGGCAAGGGGAAGCTGGACTGATGGAGGGGTACCTCGACGCGTTCATCGCCTTCATCCGTGCCGAGCGTGGGCTCTCCGGCAAGACGGTGGATGCCTATGCCGCCGATCTGGCGGTGTACTTCAAGGATCTGCGCGATCGGGGCATCTCCGACGTGGCGCGCGTCACGCAGGAGGACATCTCCCGCCACCTGGTGGTCCTCGGCCAGCGGGGCCTGTCCCGGCGCAGCCAGGCGCGCCACCTCGCCGCCATCCGCGGCTTCCACCGCTTCCTCGTGGCCGAGCGCTATGTGGAGAAGGACCCGTCCGAGGACCTCGACACCCCGCGCTCGGCGCGCAAGCTGCCCGTCTTCCTCACCCTCGACGAGGTGGAGCAGCTCCTCGCTACTCCAGACGAGCGCACCCCCGTGGGCATCCGCGACAAGGCCATGCTGGAAGTCCTCTATGCCACCGGCCTGCGCGTGAGCGAGCTCGTCGGCCTCGGCATCAACGACATCCAGCTCAGCGCCGGCTACCTCGTCGCCAAGGGCAAGGGCGCCAAGGAGCGCATCGTCCCCGTGGGCACCATCGCCGCCGAGAAGGTCCAGGCCTGGCTCTCCGGGCCCCGACAGCTCATGCTCGGGAAGCGGCAGTCCCAGGCCCTCTTCGTCACCCCTCGCGGCGATGGTTTCACCCGCCAGGGCTTCTGGAAGCTGCTCAAGCGCTATGCACTCAAGGCCGGCATCCTCAAGCCCCTCTCGCCCCACAAGCTGCGCCACTCCTTCGCCACCCACCTCGTGGAGCGCGGGGCGGATCTCCGCGCCGTCCAGGCCATGCTCGGCCACGCCGACCTCGCCACTACGCAGATCTACACCCACGTCAACAGCGCCCGGCTTCGCACCGTCTACGATAGCGCCCACCCTCGTGGGGATGATGTGCGCGGGCGGGGTGGATCTCCTCGCTCTCCCGTGAGGAAGAGGGCAGGGGACTCGTAGATTCAGGAGCCAACCCGAGGGACTCGGCACCCTCACCCCGTCCCTCTCCCAAAGGGAGAGGGGAGGTTGGTTACGCGGATCCGACGGCGGGGATTCCGTAGGGGTTCGTCTTGCTCCGCTTCGCAGGCCCCTCGTTCTCCGGCATCACCCGGGCGATGCCCGCATCCATCAGCCGCCGCAGCGCCCGGTAGGCCCCCAGCTCGCCCATGGCCGTGCTCCTCAGCGCCTCGCGCACGCTCCGGCTGCCCCTCAGCTTCGAGTACAGGTAGAGATCGTCCGCCGTCAGCATCGACGGGATCGGGCGCGGCAACGGCTCGAAGTACAGCCGCCCGTCCAGAGCCAGCACCTCCTCCGCCAGCGCCACCGTCAGCCGGACCTCCGCCTCCCGGTACAGCGCGTGCGCCTCCGGCACCGGCGCCCGCTCCAGCACCTGCGCCGCCACCGCCACCGCCTCCTCGTAGCGATCCGTCTCCACCAGCCGCCGCGCCAGCTCCAGCAAGTCCCCCAGCCCCGCCGCCAGGCCCACCCGCCGCCCCTCCGACTTCTCCGGCGTCAGCGCTCCTCTCCGGTACAGGTGCAGCACCCACCGCGCCCCGTGCAGCACGCCCTCCGGCGTCGCCAGCAGCAGCTCGCCCAGCGTCGCGCCTCCCTCCGCCAGCTCCAACAGCCGCTCCTCCACCTCCGACACCGACTCCACCGCGAACTCCCGGTACACCTGGAAGGTGGTCTCCCGCCCGGGGAACAGATCCCAGAACACCTTCCACTCGCGCAGCCGCGCCAGCGCGTCCCGGTGCAGACTCCGCAGAGGCAGTTGCAGCTCCACCGCACGTCCCAGCGGCGGCAGCCCGGGCAGGAACTCCACCTCTCCGGACTCCCACCCGTAGCTGTCGAAGAGCGCCTCGCGCGCCTTGTGCTCCAGCGCCTCCAGCAGTCGCGGCCTTCCCACCAGCCCCCGCTCCACCAGGAAGGTGCCGAAGGGCACCCCCGCCGCCTCCGCCTCCGCGAAGGCCGCCGCCGCTCGCGCCGCGTCCAGGATCCTCAGATGCACCAGCACCTGCCCCAGGTGCTCCTTCGGCTCGCTCGAGCTCTCTCCCACCAGCAGCCCGTGCCGGAAGAAGAAGTGCCGCCGCACTCCCGCTCGCTCTACCCGCAGCGTTCCGTCCACCTCCGGCGCTTCGAAGAACGCCGGCATCAACAGCTGCAACCGATAGCTCGCCAGGTTGCCCTTGAACCGCTCCATGACAGCACCTTCCTCCGTCCGTATCCGCAGCGTAGATCGCCCCCTCCCTCGACTCAACCCCCTGATTTCACTTGATTTCTACGGACATGACGCAAAGTTCCAATGGAGCGGGCCGGCTGGGGGGCCGGACAGGAGGGGGCGAGCGGGCGGGCAGGGCCAGCCGGAAAGTTGCAGGGGGGGTCCAGGTGTGCGAACCAGGGCTGTCACCCCTATCCAATAGTCTGGAACCATGCGGATCCTCTCGGGCGTACAGTCCTCGGGCCGATTGCACCTCGGCAACTACTACGGCGCCATCCGGCAGTTCGTACACCTGCAGGAGGAGGGCGAGGCCTACTTCTTCATCGCCAACCTGCACGCGCTCACCACCGTGCGGGATCCGAAGCTGGCGGAGGAGTTCACCCGCGAGGCCGCCATGGCCTACCTGGCACTCGGGTTGGATCCGAAGAAGGCCGTCCTCTTCCGCCAGAGCGACGTGCGCGAGGTGCTGGAGCTGTACTGGATCCTCGGCACCGTGGTGCCCCACGCCCACCTCGAGCGCGCCCACAGCTTCAAGGACAAGGTCGCCAAGGGCATCAGCCCCGACTTCGGCCTCTTCGCCTACCCGGTGCTGATGGCCGCCGACATCCTCCTCTACAGCGCGGACTTCGTCCCCGTGGGGAAGGATCAGATTCAGCACATCGAGTTCGCCCGCGACTGGGCCACCAAGTTCAACGTCACCTACGTGCCGGGGTACGATCCCCAGGATCCCGAGGGCAAGGAGAAGGGCCACGCCCCCGGCATCCTCAAGCTGCCGGCCGCGCGCATCCAGGAGAGCACCGCCGTGGTGCCCGGCGTGGACGGACAGAAGATGTCCAAGTCCTACGGCAACACGATCGATCTCTTCGGAGACGAGAAGGAGATCAAGAAGCGCATCATGGGCATCAAGACGGACTCCACCCCCGTGGAGGCCCCCAAGCCCACCGAGGACAACGCCCTCTATCAGCTCCTCCAGGTGATGCTGCCCCCCGCCCGCTTCCAGGAGATGGACGCCTCGTGGCGCGCGGGTGGCAAGGGCTACGGCGAGTACAAGAAGCTGCTCCTCGAGGCCTACCACGACACCTTCGGGCCCGCGCGCAAGCGCTACCAGGAGCTGCGGAACGATCCGGCCGAGCTCGAGCGCATCCTCCAGGACGGCGCCGAGCGGGCCCGTGCCGAGGCCTCCCGCTTGATGGAGCGGGTGCGCCGCGCCGTGGGCATCCCCTGAGCCCGTGAAGGACCTCTGGTGAGCTCAGGTCGTCGCAGCACCCCTCCGACAGAGGAATCCCTCGAGGCGGACGCCCCGCGTACTGCGGGCGACGCCTTCCGGATCGCCCTGCCCAATTTCGAGGGGCCGCTCGATCTCCTGCTCCACCTGCTCAAGGAGCACCGGCTCGACATCTTCGACATCCCCATCGCGCTCGTCACCGACAAGTACCTCGAGCACCTGGAGCGGATGCGGGAGATCAACCTCGACATCGCCGGGGAGTTCCTGGTGATGGCCGCCACGCTCGCCCACCTCAAGAGCCGCATGCTGCTGCCCCGCCAGGAGGCCGCCCAGCAGGTGGACGCCGTGGTGGAGCAGCAGCAGGAGGACGCGGGGGATCCGCGCGCCGAGTTGGTTCTCCGGCTGCTCGAGTACCAGAAGTACAAGGACGCCGCCGAGCAGCTCTCCAAGCAGGACATCCTCGATCGCGATGTCTTCCCCCGCCGGGTGCCCCTGGAGGCCGTGCCCATCCCCGAGGAGGAGGTGGGCCTGCAGGAGTTCTCCGTCCTCAAGCTCATCGAGTCCCTGGATCGGGTGCTCGAGCGCCTGGCCCCCAAGCCCCAGCATGAGGTGGTGCGGGAGCACGTGAGCCTCTCGGACTCCATCCTCGAGCTGGCCGAGCGCCTGCGTGCCGAGGGGAACTGCACCTTCGAGAGCCTGTTCGACGAGCAGCACACCCGCCAGCAGATCGTCATCACCTTCCTGGCCCTCCTGGAGATGGTGAAGCGGCGGCTGATCAAGGTGAGCCAGGAGACTCCCCTCGGGGAGATCCTCCTGATGCCCAACGGGGACGCGCTGGAGAAGCTGGTCCCCACGGAGGTCGACGAGAGTGAGTACCGGTAGCAAGGATCCCGAGTCGAAGGAGCCCCGCTCCTCCGGCGCCCCCAGCCCCTTCACCGAGGAGGAGATCGCCGCGGTCACCGGCCCCGTCGACGAGAACGAGCTCGACGAGGTGGAGGCCGCCACCATCGAGTCCGACGAGGTCCCCGATCTCCAGTCCTCCTTCGAGAAGCTCGTCCAGAAGAGCCGCAACCTCTCCCCGGAGCGCATCCGCACCGTCCTGGAGAGCGTCCTCTTCGTCGCCGACAAGCCGTTGGATCTGGATCAGCTCTTCGAGGCCACGGGGATCGACCGGGAGAAGATCCTCGAGGCCATCAACCAGATCTCCGGCATCCACCGCGACGGCATCAGCGGCCTGGTTCTCCATGAGGTGGCCGGCGGGTGGCAGTTCCGGACGGATCCGCACTCGGCCGAGTACGTGCGCCGCTACCTCCGCGTGAAGCCCCAGCGCCTCACCCGCGCCGCCGTGGAGACCCTGGCCATCATCGCCTACCGCCAGCCCGTCACCCGCCCCGAGGTGGAGGACATCCGCGGCGTGGATTGCGGCGCGGTGATCAAGGCGTTGTTGGACAGGAAGCTGATCAAGATCCTCGGAAAGAAGGAGGAGGTGGGTCGCCCCATGCTGTATGGGACTACCCGGGAATTCCTGGAGTTCTTCGCGCTGAAGGATCTGTCGGCCCTGCCCACGCTGCGGGAATTCCACGAGCTTACTCAGGAACACCAGGAAATCGTGGAGAAGGAGAGGCCGGAGGCGCCTGCGGTCCAGGGCACGCTCGAAGCGCTGGCCGATCCGGATTTCCAAAAAAAGATGGACAAGAACATGGCGGCATCGGAAGCCGCGCTGGAGGAGCTGGAAGAGGCCATGTCCGAGGCGGACAAGACCCAGAAGGCCAGCACCAGCGTCCTGAACCCGACCCCACCGCCCGAGGGCGAACCGGGGTCCGAGCCCGACTAACGGGTAGAAGAGAAGGTTGTCGGAATGGCGGCAGAGAGACTGCAGAAGTACCTGGCTCGCGCGGGAGTGGCTTCGCGCCGGCATGCGGAGGAGCTGATCACCTCCGGTCACGTCACGGTGAACAATCAGAAGGTGACGGAGCTCGGCTCCAAGGTGGAACCGGGCAAGGACCTGGTGATGGTGGATGGGAAGCTGGTCTCGCCGCCGGAGTCCTCGAGCTACTTCCTGCTGTACAAGCCGGTGGGAGTAGTGACGACGCTGTCGGATCCGCAGGGCCGCCCGACGGTGGCGAGCTACATCGAGGAGACGGGCAAGCGACTGTTCCCGGTGGGCCGGCTGGACTACGACGCGGAAGGGGCGCTGCTGATCACCAACGATGGGGAGCTGGCGCACAAGCTGACGCACCCCAGCTTCCAGGTGCCGCGCACGTACCTGGCGAAGGTGAAGGGGACGCCGGACGCGGCCACGCTGGAGAAGCTGCGTGGAGGCGTGCGGCTGGAGGACGGCATGGCCACGCCGCTGTCCGTGAGCATCTTCGAGCAGGCCGAGCGCAACACCTGGCTGAAGCTGGTGGTGGCCGAGGGCCGCCCGCACCTGATCAAGCGGCTGTGCGCGGCGGTGGGCTCCCCGGTGGTGCGCCTGTACCGTCCGTCGTACGCGGCGGTGAACGTGGAGGGTCTGCGCCCGGGCGAGCTGCGGCAGCTCAACGCCAACGAGGTGCGACTGCTGCAGGAGGTGGCCGAGGGCCGCGCCACGCCGCAGGAGCGTGAGCTGAAGCTGCCGCCGAGGCGTCATGGGCGCTCAGCGCCGGGCTTCGAGGCCGAGGGCGCGGAGGACGAGGATTTCATCGTGGCAGCCGCGCCGGTGAGGAGCCGCACGGCGGGCAAGCCCGCGCGCAAGACCGCGAAGTCGGAGCGCCCCGCGCGTGCGGCCGGCCGTCCCGAGCGCAAGGCCTGGACTCCTCGTGGCGAGGAGCGTCCGGAGCGGGCGCCCCGAAGCGCCGCCGGCCGTCCCGA